>JBILTL010000070.1:0-10300 GCA_044371535.1 Flavobacteriales bacterium
AAGCGACCTTCTTCACTTGTTCGAAGGAATTGCTACGCAAACACTTGGTGAATGCGACGTTCAAGTAGATCCTCGTTATTGCACCACCACCATGTTGGTTTCTAAAGGATACCCAGAATCTTACGAGAAAGGAAAAGAAATTTCTAATTTGGAAGAAGTTCGCGACAGCATCGTTTTCCACGCCGGAACTAAGAAGAGCAGCACTAAGATCGTAACCAACGGAGGAAGAGTAATGGCAGCAACAGCATACGGAAGTTCACTTCACGAAGCACTTGCGAAAAGCAATGAAGCAGCCGATACGATTTCTTTTTCAGGAAAATATTTCCGCAAGGATATTGGAAACGATTTGAAAAAATTAATCAAAGAAAAATAACTACTTACAAAGAGGAGAGATTCCGTTTACATAGAATTTCACCACATCAATTTCTTTAGCGGTAGAACTACCAAGAAAACCAGTGATCTGATCACTGGTTATTTTTTTGTTGTATTGTTCAATAAGTTTATTCGAAATGGGCATGTACGTATAATGCCATTTTTCTTCTGAATAGCCTGTTCTGCTGCTTTCCGATTTATTGTCATAGGTTTGACAAAAGCCGAACGAAGATGCATTCTTCTTTAGCCATTCATATTCCAACTTACCTTTTCCCGAAGCAAAATAAGCGGGATCTACGGAGTTAATATCTAAATCAGTTCCCCAATGATGACGAGAAGTTCCAGGCATTGAACTGAACTTAAGAATATCCAAGGCCGTTTCCATATCCGATTTAAAATTAGGACGACGGGCTTTCCATTTACGTTCCCAAATCGATTTCTGCATTTCAAAATTTCTACCGCCTGAAACAACCTTAAGACTTATTCCAGCCTTCTGTGCTGCTTTTGCCATTTCATCAAAGGCAGTATTGACTTCTTTCAACAAATAACATGTTTTTGTACTGCGATTACTCGGCACAAGAATGAATCTAGCATCCTTTTCATAGTTAGTCTGACCCAAAAGAAATGCAACGGAAACTGAGTCTGACCAATTCGTTTGTGCAAACAACAAATTGGAAAAAATTAACGCACTTAAAATTAATGTAGTCCTAATCATATGTTTCAAAGGTAAGTATTCGATGATTGGAATTCATAACTTCGCGACATGAATCCATTTGATTTTAGCTCCTGGCTCCAATCTGCACTTCAAGAAGACATTGGACCAGGAGATTACACAACTCTTGCCACCATTCCCAGCAGTGCAATGGGCAAAGCCCAATTAATTGTAAAGGATAACGGAGTTATTGCAGGAGTTTCCATTGCTGAAAAAATTATTCACGCATTCGACCCTTCTTTAAAAGTTACTACTTTGATACACGACGGTGACGTTGTAAAAAAAGGAGATATTGCATTTTTTGTTGAAGGAAAAAGTCAGAGCATAACCACCATCGAAAGACTTGTGCTGAACGTGATGCAGCGCATGAGCGGTATTGCGACAGAAACTCACAGGCTCACGCAAATGATTGCGCATACCACTTGTAAACTTCTCGATACACGCAAGACAACTCCGAATTTCAGATACTTCGAAAAGGAAGCTGTGCGTATCGGCGGAGGCTACAATCACAGGTATGCTCTTTACGATATGATTTTAGTGAAAGACAATCACATTGATTTCGCAGGAGGAGTGAAACCTGCGCTGAGTAAAATTTCTGAATTTATAAAAGAACGAAATCTTTCAATCAAAGTTGAAGTGGAAACACGTAACCTCGATGAAGTTGATCAAGTGCTTGAAACAGGTATTGCTTTTCGCATAATGTTAGACAATTTCAATCCGAAAAAACTACGCGAAGCTGTTTTGCATATCAATGGAAGAGTGGAAACCGAGGCCAGCGGTGGCATCAATGAAAACACTTTGGTAAGCTATGCTGAAACGGGTGTGAATTACATCAGCATGGGGGCATTAACGCACCACGTTAAAAGTTTCGATTTAAGTTTGAAAGCGATTTAATGAAGAAGAAAAAATTCACACGATACGCTGCCTGTTTTTTTAAAGTTCGGCATTTCTTAGAGCGTTATCACCCCTTCGGTTTTGGCGGGTTGAACCTCTGGGAGATTTCTTCCTTTCTTGTCATTGCATTTTCAGATGTCCGAACCACCATGCGTTCAGCAAGTATTTCGTTCCGAATATTCCTTGCCTTCTTTCCTGCAATCATAACCATATTCACATTAATACCTTTTATACCCATTGCGAATTTCCAAGAAGACGTTTTTCTTGGAATAAAAAGTATTCTTCCTGGCGATACGTTTCAATTTATTGAAGGTACTCTTTACGACTTAATTAATAAGAAGCAATCAACCTTGTTATCTATCGGTTTTGTCTTGATGTTCTATTACGCTTCTGCTAGTATGAATGCCATTATGCAAGCCTTTCAGACAAGCCAACACCTTGAAGTTTCTGCTCATCCATTTCTGGTTCGAATCATCAGTTTCATTATGATGCTTGTTCTAGGAATCTTGTTCCTACTGGCTATGCTCCTCTCTTCCCTCAGTGAAAGCACCTTTTTAGCTATGCACGAAAAAGGGTTCATTGGAGACAAAGGAATAATTCCGTTTTTGACATTTGGTCAATGGAGCATTTCAATCTTTTTTATATACTGCATCATAACGATTTTGTACAATTCGGGAATGAATATGCGTATTCGCAAGAATTGGAAATTCCTCAATACGGGTAGCATTTTCACAACGGTATTGCTCATTGCCACCTCTTATGGATTCGCTTTTTTTCTTGAAAATTTCGCGCAGTTCAATAAACTCTATGGTTCTCTTGGAACGCTAATGGTCATCCTCATTTGGCTGAATTTAAACATGGTAATCTTGCTTGTAGGTTTCGATTTAAATGCTCTCATTCGAAAAAAATTACGCGCAACGAGATTGTCGAAGCACAAGCTTTAGTATTTTCAAAAAAAATTAAATTTTATGAAATCAATAATTTTCTTCGCCTCTTTATTACTCTCTCTCTCTGCAACTGCGCAAGGTGTGGTTGGAAAATGGAAGACCATTGATGACAAGACTGGTTATGCCAAGAGTATCGTTGAAATTCGTGAGCAAAACGGTGAGGTTTATGGCAAAATCATTCAGCTCTTCCGCTCCGAATGGGCCAATCAAAATCCGAAATGCTACGAATGCAAAGACGACCGTAAGGATCAACCTATGATCGGTATGGATGTCGTTCGTAATATGAAATGGAATGGAAGCATGTATAAAGATGGTACCATCTGCGACCCAAACAACGGAGATATTTACCGTTGCGAAATGTGGTTGAAAGCAGGCGATCCAAACAGGCTAGAAGTAAGAGGTTATTGGGGTTTCGTTTTCCGCACTCAAACTTGGGAACGCGTTCAATGATCAAAGTCGTAGCCATTCACGGCTTTTTAGGAAACAATGAAATGTGGAAGGAAATACTCCCTTCCACATTTTCTTTTTTCACCCCTCAATTGGCGGGACATGGGAATAAAGACATTCCCTCTTCAAACACCATGGAAGATTATTCTCTGCACATTCTTGAGCAGATAAACGCGCAAGAAACCGATGAATACATCTGGATTGGCCATTCCATGGGCGGTTATGTTGCGGCACATTTGGCCAAAAAGTTCCCGAGCAAAACCAAGGCCCTTGCTTTTTTTCATTCCACTGCAGATGCAGACAGTGATCTAAAAAAACAAGATCGACTTCGAGCTATTGAAGCTGCTGAAAAACACAAGGCGCTCTATGCAGCAAATCTGATAGACGGACTGTTTCACCATGCCGATGCATACCGCGCTGCTATCAACGAGCAACTCGAAAAGATTGAAAGCATGACGGCCGAAAGCACCGTGCAAAGTTTACACGCTATGCGTGAACGCGAGTCCTCCATTTCATTTCTTCAATCAGTAAATTTCCCAATATATTATTTCGCAGGCGCGAACGACAAAGTGCTTTCACTTGAAAAAATGAATGCTGAATGGTCCATTCTTCCTTCAGCAAAAATCACCGTTGTTCCTGAAATCGGACACATGGGACACATTGAAAATATTCCCGCAGCGAAAAAATTTATTGAAGAAGTACTTTCCGAGTTTGTTTCGTAAATTCACTACAAACTAACTTCTCAATTTTGCACCATGTGTGGACGTTACGCCGTAGTTTCTAAAATTGAAGAAATTCAAAAAGCCTTTCGTGCTGAAATAGGCAAAGGGGTTGTGTTTAAACCTCAAGCCAATATCGGTGCTGGAAAGCAAGGACTTATTATTACCCAAGAAAACAAATCTGAAATTCGGAATTCAACATTCGGATTTACACCCGCATGGGCCGATAAGCCGAAGTATGTTTTGAATGCGCGCGCTGAAGGTGATCACAACAAAGACAACTCTTTCTTTTTTTCCGGTTCGAAGGGCATTCTCGAAAAACCGTTCTTCCGAATTCCTATTCGAAGAAAGCGATGCTTGGTAATTGCCGATGCGTTTTACGAAGGCCCCGAACGCGGCGGTTTATCTCATCCGCATTGCGTCTTTCTTTCAAACGGAAAAATGCCTTTTGCATTTGCTGGCGTTTACGATGAATGGCGCAATCCTTCAACACAAGAAATCATGCACTCCTACGCCATAGTAACAACGGCAGCGCCTCCAGGTGTGCTTCAACAAATCGGACATCCACGTTGTCCGTTGATACTTTCGAAACAACAAGAAGAATTGTGGTTAGATCCGCAAGCACATCTCGCCGACATCACTTCAATTCTTCAACCTGTTGTTGATCTAGAACTTAACGCCTACCCTGTAAGCACAGATATTAAAAGTATCCAGGCGGAAGGAAGTGATCTCCTCAAACCCACCGGCAATGCGTTACTTCCAGAAACATCGTTCATACTTCATCAACACATTGAGCTGTTTGGAATGGGTGAATCCCGCGCGAAAAAACGAAGAGAAAACGAAGGTCCTACCCTTTTCGATTAACCGTGCTAAACTCACATTCGTATTACAGTTTACGCTACGGAATATTAACCGTAGAAAACGTCATTGAATTCGCTGTACAAAACGAATCGGAATTTGTTTCACTTACGGAAATAAATTCCACGACTACGCTTCACGACTTTCTTCGACTTTCGAAAAAGAGTAACATACGCCCACTTTGGGGAATTGACTTCAGAAATGGCGCAGAACAACTGTTTGTAGCCTATGCTAAAAACACAGCAGGAGTCAATGAACTGGCCACTTTCCTTTCGGAACATCTTCATGAGAAAAAAGATTTCGAAACACGCGCACCACAATGGAAACATTGTGTGACGATTTATCCGTTTGAAAATTTCAAAAAGAAATCTTTCGTGTTGAATGAAGAAGAATACCTCGGTGTGACTTCAGCCGATCTTCCCATCTTCGAACGAAGTGAATGGAAAACGCAACGCGAAAAAGCACTCGCCTTTCAGACTTCAACTTTTCAATCGCAGCGCCACTTCAACATGCATCAATTGCTGCGATGCATAGAGAACAACATATTATTGAGTAGGCTTCAACCCGAAGATCAAGGAAAGCGCAAAGATGTTTTCCAGACGGAAAAAGAACTTCAATCGGAATTCGAAGGAGCTCCTGATTTGCTTGATAAATCAAAAGCTTTCGCACAACAATGGTCTTGGAACGAAGAGGTGAATCACTCCGTTCCTAAAAATCAAAACACATTCACGGGTAGCCTCGAAGAAGATATGAGCCTGCTTCGTCAGCTCACACAGGAAGGTCTGGCTTATCGTTACGGAAACGAACCTAACAATCGTTCGGTTATTGAAGAACGCATTCAAAAGGAATTGGAAATTATTGAGCAGAAAAATTTCGTTTCATACTTTTTAATTAACTGGGACATTACACAATTCGCAAGAGATCGCGGTTACTACTACGTAGGACGAGGCAGCGGCGCGAACAGCGTCATTGCATACCTGCTTCGCATTACAGATGTAGATCCCATTGAATTGGATTTGTACTTCGAACGATTCATTAATCTGTACCGACAAAACCCTCCCGATTTCGACATTGATTTTTCGTGGACCGATCGTGAAGAAATTACTGAATATATTTTCGAGCGATATCAGAACGTAGCGCTGCTCGGTGCTTACAACACCTTTCAATACAAGGCTGTGGTAAGAGAGCTTGGAAAAGTATTCGGACTTCCAGTTGAAGAAATTGAATTGTTAAGCAGCGGGAAATTCAATCCGAATGCACTCGATAAAAATCAGCAGAACGTCATGCGATACGCTTCGTTCCTGCAAGATTTTCCGAATAGCTTGAGCATACATTCTTGCGGAATATTAATTTCGAATGAACCCATTCACAATTACACTGCAACTTTTCTTCCACCCAAAGGACATCCGACAGTTATGTTCGACATGGTTGTGGCGGAAGACATAGGTCTTCACAAATTCGACATTCTTTCACAACGCGGATTAGCAAAAATCAAAGAAGCAGTTCAGTTAGTGAAAGAAAGATATCCGCTTCGCGAAATAGATTTACATCAGGTTGCACCGCTCAAACAAGACGAACGCATCAAAGATTTACTTCGTAATGCAAAAGCCATCGGTTGCTTCTATGTTGAATCTCCTGCCATGCGCATGCTGCTCACCAAACTTCAAGTAGACGATTACCTTGGGCTGGTCGCAGCAAGTTCAGTCATTCGTCCGGGTGTAAGCAGCAGCGGAATGATGAAAGAATTCATTCATCGTCATCGCGATCCGAAAGCGCGTGAACGCGCGCATCCGCAACTCCTCGCCATCATGCCGGAGACATACGGCGTCATGGTGTATCAGGAAGACGTGATTAAAGTGGGACACTACTTCGGTGGGCTTACCTTGGCAGAGGCAGACGTGCTTCGCAGAGGAATGAGCGGTAAGTTTCGTGGAAGGGAAGAGTTCGAAAGAACCAAAGAATCTTTTTTCGAAAAGGCAATGGCGAAGGGAAATGATTTTAACGATGTCGCAGAAATCTGGAGACAGATTGAAAGCTTCGCAGGTTATGCCTTCGCGAAAGGACACAGCGCGAGCTACGCCGTTGAAAGCTATCAGAGTTTGTTTCTGAAAGCCTACTACCCGATAGAATACATGACAGCTACGCTGAATCATTTCGGAGGATTCTACGACCCTGAAATCTATGTACTCGAAGCGATGAAGCACGGTGCAAAAATTTCAGCACCTTGCATTTGGGAAAGCGATGCAACATGCGTCTTACATGGAAAAGAAATTATTCTTGGTTTTGGTTTAGTAAAAAGTCTAGAAGCCAACACCATTGCACGCATTCTTAAACTTCGTCAATCTGAAGGTATACGCAGCATTCCACAACTCATGGATCAAGCGCATGTCTCTGTTGAACAAATGAGCCTACTCATTCGCATTGGTGCATGCAGAAAATTCAACAAGCCGAAAAAAGATTTGTTGTGGGAAACACATTTTCATGGCAATCCAGATAAGCCTGAAATGGGGCCCTCTCTATTCGAAGAACCTGAAAAGAATTTAACCCTTCCGAAGTTTCAAGACGATTGGTTGGAAAGCGCCTTCGACGAAATGGAGCTCATTGGTTTTCCGCTTTGCTCTCCCTTTGAATTGGCATCTGAAGAATTAACAGTTACCGAAGTAGCAGCGCAACTTCCCTTCCTCCTGAACAAAAAAATTTCTGCGGTGGGTTATCTTGTGAATGTGAAAAAGACGCGCACGAGTAAAGGAGAACTCATGGGCTTCGGGACGTTTTTAGACAAAGAGCTTCAGTTCTTCGATACCGTGCATTTCCCGAACAATTCTTCGTTCGGCAACTTCAGAGGACGGGGTATTTATAAGATTACCGGAACCGTATTGGAAGAGTTCGGAGCATACTCCATTGAATGCACGGAACTCGAAAAAATTCCCTACAAAAAAGATCCACGTTACATTTAAGTGCGTTCTATCAACCACGACATCTGAATAACTCCGTAATGCCTCAAATAAATTCTCGGGCAATTCTTTCCAAATTTGAGCGTTACAATAAACACACAGATTCGAAAAATTATGGAGTCAGCTATTTTATTTCTTCAAGCGCCTGCTGCTGCAAGTTCTGAAAAACTATCAATCACAGATTTAGTTCTTAAAGGTTGGTACATCTACATTCCGCTTTTAATTATGAGCGTAGTTACAATTTACATCTTCGTTGAAAGATGGCTTACTGTTGCAAAAGCAAACAAGGAAGAGGCCAACTTCATGACGAACATCAAGCAGTACATCAATCAAGGAAAATTAGACGCTGCAAAAAACTTGTGTGTGACTACTAACACTCCTGTTGCACGCATGATTGGAAAAGGAATTGCACGCATTGGCAAACCGCTAGAAGACATTAAAAGTGCGGTTGAAAATTCAGGGAAACTAGAGATTTCCAATCTCGAAAAAAACACTCCCATCTTAGCAATCATCGCTTCGATTGCACCAATGTTCGGATTCTTAGGAACAGTTATCGGAGTAATTACAATCTTCCACGACATTTCGAATGTAGGTAAAATTGAAATCGGAGTTGTTTCTCAAGGTCTTTACATTAAAATGATCTCATCTGCAGCAGGATTGGTTGTGGGTATGTTGGCTTACGTGGCATACAACACCCTGGTAACGCGCATTGGACGATTGGTGAACACCATGGAATCTCACGCTGTAGAGTTTGTAGACATTCTTGACGAACCCATGAACTAATAGGAGGCACCATGAACTTCGGAAGAAAACACAAAGTACACATTGAGTCTGGCATGTCCACACTCTCTGACATCATCTTCATGTTGCTTATCTTTTTCATCATCGCAAGTGCTGGAGCTGTGCAAGAATTGTCTGCACAAATCGATAAGCCGCAAGCAGGAAATGGAAAAGAGAATCCAGCAGGATTATCAATCACCATTACAAAAGACATGGCCTATAGCCTGAACGGTTCACCGTCTGAAAAAGCGATCATCTTGTCTCAACTTCAAGAAAAATTAAGCAGTTCAGATGATAAGCGCGTTTTATTGCGCGTAGACAAATCAGTTCCGACTGGAGAAACCATTGAAATATTTTCAGGCATTCAACAAATTGGAGGAACACCGTTCATTGCAACTGAAAAAGCGAACTAATGACCGAAGAAAAGAAAAATAAAATTATTGGAGCTGCAACAAGCGGAGGAGTTCACTTGCTCATCCTATTCGTTGTTTTTCTTTTACTTGCCTCAGCTCCTCCGATTGAAAAAGAAGAGGAACCCGGAGGCGGCGGAGGTGGCAATCCCGCTGGCGAAGGTCAAGGCGCTGCTGAAGGTGAAGCAGGCGGAGCAATAGAGCCTGTTGAAATTGCTTTCGCCCCAATGCCCGAAACTTATGTTGGTGCTGACATTTCTGCTCCAACAATTTCAGAAAGCAAAACACCGGTTGAACATCAACCGAACAAGACTAATTCTGATCGCACACAAACAGCGCAGACACAGCCCAAGCCTTCAGAACTCGACAACCTGCTTGACGGACTTAGCGGTGGTGGCGGAAACGACACAAGCACCGGCGGTGGAAACGGAGGGTCAGGTGGTGGAAACGGTGGCGGCGATGGCGGTGGAACCGGACCTGGTTCAGGTAATTTTAAAGGTGGCGGATTTGGAAATGGAACCGGTTGGTCGCTTAAAGGAAGAGGCAGCTTAACGGGTCCTAGCACCAGTAAAAAACCAACCTCGAATGGACAAGTAGTTGTTAGCATTACGGTAGACAAAAACGGAAAGGTTACAAAAGCTACTGTCGCGAAATCAAACATCACAACAGACGTTGCACACAACCACGAACTAGCGCTTGAGGCAGCAAGAAAATGCACATTCACCTCTTCGAGTAGCAGTATGCCACAAAACGGTACAATTACAATAGTACTAGCCGTTAAATAATCCTGTGACTTACGAAGAAGCAGTAGAATATCTTTTCTCTCAGCTACCTATGTTTCATCGCATAGGTGCAGCTGCGTATAAACCAGATATCGGAAACATCTCTCAATTGTGTGACGCTCTTGGAAATCCACACTTGAAATTTCCTGTGGTACACATTGCAGGATCCAACGGCAAAGGATCCACCTCTCACCTCACTGCATCCGTTTTAATGGAAGCAGGATACAAGGTTGGACTCTTCACCTCTCCTCATCTCAAAGACTACCGTGAACGCATTCGTGTAAACGGAAAAAAAATAGAACCTTCTTTTGTTGCAAACTTCGTGGAGCTATCGAAAGAATCGTGGAAAGACATTGAGCCTTCCTTCTTCGAAATAACCACGGCCCTCGCCTTTCATTACTTCGCAGAGCAACAAGTAGATATTG
>JBILTL010000071.1:0-10297 GCA_044371535.1 Flavobacteriales bacterium
AGCGGAGTGAACGTATACCACTGCTGACCAGCAGTGCCTTCAAAATTTCCTGAATCGAAATTGTCTGGAAGGACACTCAATGTGCTTCCTCCAATTGCCTGACCGCAAGAAAGTGTCACTGCATTTGAGCAACTTGTTCCACCCGCCTGACCAAAAGTCAAATGCGAGATGAACAAGAAGCTCAAGATTGCAACAACATATTTTTTCATACTATTCTTACAAGTGAATCACCTCGCCGTAAGCAGCAGCTGCCGCTTCCATAATGGCTTCGCTCATGGTTGGATGAGGGTGAATGGTTTTCACCAATTCCATTCCTGTTGTTTCCAACTTGCGCAATGCAACACATTCAGCAATCATTTCAGTAACATTCGCTCCAATTAAATGTGCGCCCAACAATTCGCCGTATTTCGCATCGAAAATCAATTTCACGAAACCGTCTTTGTGTCCAGCAGCACTTGCTTTACCCGAAGCACTGAATGGGAACTTACCAATCTTCAATTCGTATCCAGCTTCTTTCGCAGCCTTCTCGGTGTAACCAACGCTCGCGATCTCAGGTGAGCAATAAGTGCAACCAGGGATGTTGTTGTAATCTATAGCTTGTGGGTGGTGACCTGCAATTTTCTCAACGCAAGTAATTCCTTCCGCACTTGCTACGTGAGCCAATGACTGACCTGGCACGCAATCTCCGATTGCATAGTAACCAGGGATGTTTGTTTGGTAGTATTTGTCTACCATGATTTTTCCTTTGTCGGTAACAATACCCACATCTTCCAAACCAATATTTTCAATGTTTGCAACTACACCCGCAGCAGACAATACAACGTCGGCTTCGATTACGAGCTCACCGCTTGCGGTTTTCACATTCACTTTACAACCTTTTCCTGAAGTATCCACTGAAGTCACTTCTGAAGAAGTGTGAATTTCAATTCCTGCAGACTTGAATGACTTTGCCAATGCTTTAGAGATGTCTTCGTCTTCCACTGGAACAACGTTAGCTGCGTATTCAACAATAGTTACTTTCGTTCCCATTGCGTTGTAGAAATACGCGAACTCTACTCCGATTGCTCCTGAACCCACAACAACCATTGACTTTGGTTGCTCAGGTAAAGTCATCGCTTCGCGGTATCCGATAATTTTCTTTCCGTCTTGAGGCATGTTCGGCAAACTGCGTGAACGTCCACCTGTAGCAATAATGATATTCTTTCCGCTTACTTCAGAAACAGTTCCGTCAGCAGCAGTCACTTGAATTTTCTTTCCAGCAAGAATTTTTCCGTTACCCATGATAACATCAATCTTGTTCTTCTTCATTAAGAATTGAACACCCTTGCTCATGCCGTCGGCAACGCCACGGCTTCTTTTCACCACACCAGAAAAGTCTGCTTTCGCACCACTTACTTCGATTCCGTATTCTTTTGCGTGATTGATATATTCAAAAACC
Source organism: Flavobacteriales bacterium (assembly GCA_044371535.1). Lineage (GTDB taxonomy): Bacteria > Bacteroidota > Bacteroidia > Flavobacteriales_D > Sanyastnellaceae > CAIZGX01. The sequence continues at coordinate 1,439 of JBILTL010000071.1, forward strand.
GATGCGCTCTTCAAAAGAGCTTTGGTTGGAATACAGCCCCAGTTCAAACAAATTCCGCCTAAAGCTTCGCGTTCGATAACTGCTGTTTTCAATCCTAATTGGCTAGCGCGAATTGCAGTTACATATCCGCCGGGTCCGCTTCCTAATACAATAACATCGTAATTCATAATTTCAATATTTCTGCGAAGATAATTCAGATGGCCGAAAACACCACGAAAACCATGCGTGTGTTGTACATTTGCAGTTCAATTCAACCCAAAGACATGATTAACATTGTACTCTTCGGCCCTCCGGGTGCTGGAAAAGGAACCCAAAGTGAACGTTTGGTGAACAGATACAAGTTGGTGCATTTGAGCACTGGCGACATTTTTCGCAAAAACATTAAAGAAGCTACGGCCTTAGGTACGCTTGCGAAAAGCTATATGGACGCTGGGAATTTAGTTCCCGACGAAGTGACTATTAATATGTTGAAAAGCGAATTAGAAGCTTTTCCTGAAGCCAGTGGATTTATTTTCGACGGCTTCCCTCGCACTTCTCCGCAAGCCTTGGCGCTTGATGAAATGTTGAAGGAAAAGAATCAAGCCATCTCTTGCATGTTGGCTTTGGAGGTTGAAGAAGGTGAATTAGAAAAAAGATTGTTAGGTCGCGCTGCAACATCTGGACGTGCAGACGACGGAGACATTTCAATTGTGCGCAACCGCATTGAGGTATATAAAAGAGAAACAGCTCCTGTAGCTGATTACTATAAAGGACAAAATAAATTTTTTGCAATTGACGGAATTGGAGAGTTGGATGAAATCTCTAATCGCTTATTCAGTGCAATAGACACGCTAGCATGAGCAATTCAAACTTCGTTGATTACGTAAAAATCTGTTGTCGTTCTGGTGCTGGCGGTGCTGGCTCTAGACACATGCACAGAGAAAAATTTGTTCCCCGTGGAGGTCCTGATGGAGGAAACGGCGGAAGAGGTGGTCACATTATTCTTCGCGGAAATAGAAACATTTGGACGTTGCTTCACTTGAAATTCAGAAAGCACGTTATTGCTGAACCTGGAGAAGGTGGAAGTAGTTCGCACAAATCAGGTAAGCAAGGTGAAGACGAATATTTGGAAGTTCCAATTGGAACAATCGCGCGCGACGTTGAAACGGGCGAGGTGCTTTGCGAGATAAACGAGGAAGGGCAAGAATTTATCATTGCCAAAGGTGGACGCGGTGGTTTAGGAAATCACAATTTCAAAACTGCTGTCAACCAAGCGCCTGATTACGCTCAACCGGGTGAACCGGGTGTGGAAGAATGGAAAATTCTTGAATTGAAAGTTCTTGCAGACGTTGGACTTGTTGGTTTCCCGAATGCTGGAAAATCTACTTTACTTTCTGTTGTTTCTGCTGCCAAGCCCGAGATTGCTGACTATCCGTTTACGACACTTGTTCCGAATTTAGGAATGGTGCGTTACCGCAACGATCGCAGTTTTGTTATGGCCGATATTCCTGGAATTATCGAAGGAGCATCTGAAGGAAAAGGACTCGGACATCGCTTCCTTCGTCACATTGAGCGTAATGCAACGTTGTTGTTTATGGTTCCTTGCGATGCCGATGACATTAAAGCTGAGTACAAAATTTTGTTGAACGAATTGAAGAAATTCAATCCTGAATTGCTCGACAAGCCTCGTATTCTAGCGATTACGAAATGTGATATGATTGATGACGTTATGGAAAAGCAAATGAAAAAGCTTTTGCCACGCGGGATTAAGCATGTATTCATTTCGGCGGTCGGTCAAAAGAACATTGACGAATTGAAAGACATTATTTGGGAAAGCATTAGTTCGAAAACGAACTAATCTGTTTTAACCATTTCGAATCGCTTCTGTAAAACTCGAAACTCCACTCTCCTATTTTTCGCGCGGCCTTCCGGTGATTCATTGGGTTTAACCGGTTTCGCTGCTCCGAAATATTTTATTTGGAGCCTAGAGGATTCAATACCTTTTTTAGTTAAAAAACTTACCACACTGTCTGCTCTTTTCTTGGAGAGGTTTACGTTGTATCCTTCTTTACCTTTATTGTCGGTGTGCCCTTGCACTTCCAGATACATAGACTTGTTCTTTCTTAATAAACTGAAGACTTCTTCTAATTCCATCTTCGCGCTATCGGTAAGAAAACTTTTGTCAAAATCAAATAAGATGTCGTCCAATTTGATTTCATCGTATTGACTCAACTGCAAAGGTGGATCTACTACGAGCGATTGAAGAACTTCGTTTTCACACGAGCAATCTGACTTGGATTTAACGGGCTTAACCACGACATCGTCGATATACAAATAGCCGTAATCGCTTGTTGGCCGGTTTGTAGTTTTCTGCAAAATATTCGTATTGGCATCCTTCTTAAAATTACCAAGCGTAATAAACTTCTCCCCACCCTTCGCCTTATATACATTTCCCATCTTCACCCAATCGTTGGTCTGATCTAGAATATACAGCCGTGGGTTGTCAACGGTTGCAGAAAGCTCTAAACAATCTTGCCCCTTTTGCCTCGGCTCTGTTTCGCTTAACAAAACGCCAAAGCCATCAGTAAAATAAATACACATATCGGCAGCAGAGACATGAACTTCGATGCAAACTAACTCTCCTGGTAAAAGTGGACGCGTAAGTTCTGAAGACAAGTACTCTCGATAATTTTTTTTACCCGAGGTATAAGTTACGACTCCTGCATAGGCCTCACCCGTTACCGCTGTTTGAGTTCCGAAAACATTGTTAGGGACTCCAACAGTCTTACTGCAAGCATTAAAATAATCTGGAGTTCCATTTCCCAATTGTTTCCAAGAAGCTATATGAGTTAATTGAACCAGCGTGTAATCAATGGGACAACCTCGCTTCTCTTCAAAACTGCTGTTTAACACTAAATTCTGACAACTAGCTTTTGTTGCATATCCCAGCAAGAAAAAAACAAGGCCCGTTGAAACTAAGAATTTAATGTTCATTCGCTTAAAGTTGAAGGTAAAACAAAGGGGGAGCGCAAATTATTGCAAACTCCCCCAAAATATTTTTATTTACAGATTACTTCGTCTTGAAAACAACTCGTCTGTTTTGAGCATGTCCAGACGGAGAGTTGAATGTGTTTGCTGGTTGCGCATCGTCAACGAAAGTTACCGAAATACGTGACCCGCTAATTCCTAGGCCAACTAAAGCTTCTTTCACAGCATTCACACGCTTCTCAGCCATGTTTGCAACTTCCTCATCTACTTTGGCTTCCGCAATTTCATCCATATCTGAGTGACCGATTAACTCCAAATTCAATGTTGGGTTTGCTTTTAATAAAGCTGCTACCTCTTCAATGTTCGCATCAAATTGACCAGGTATCTCTTCAGACAATCCCGCGAAATAAACTATTGTTGAATTAATGATATCAGCTGACTTCGCACCCGTTGCTCTTGCTACAGAGCTACTGTAAATGAATTGAGCTTGAGGCTTGCTCTTCTTAGCACAATCACATTGACTTTTTGCTTCAACAGCAATAATCTCAACATTATCTACAAAGTAGTAAGCGTCATTTGTAACAGTGGTGGCAGTAATACCTGCAGCCTTCATTTTCTTATCTACTTCTGGAGACTTCTTCATTTTCTCAATCTTCATTTTGTCTTCAGCACCAAAGCCTCCGATAACAATGTATTCCTCACCACCTAAAGCTGTGTAGGTATCACAAATCGTTTCCCAACCATCTGTGTAATTAACAGCAATATTCTCTGCAATGGTCACATGAGGTTGAACCATTAAAGCGTTATCCTTTGAGTACTGTACCTTTTTCTCAGAAACGTAAACACCAACATTGTTTACAGCAAATTTCGAAAGGTCTGCTAAAGAAAGGCTGACGCGAATGCAGTATTGCTGACCCTTCACCAATTTCTGGTTCAGCTTAACTTCCAAATACGTTCTTGTTTTCTTTGGATCTTTTGAATAAGCTCTGAAACCAGCGTAGCTAGAACCCGAAACTGGGTCTTGGTATCCGTGCTCGTTTGCTGGAGCTTTCAATTTAACATTTTTCACGTCTTTCGAAAACAGGTCTGCAAGGGTAACATTCGGAGTCATCCAAGGCTTTGCAAGATCAACTTGACCTGGAGTCTTTAGAGCCTTCGATTCGAAATCGTCAAACTTCCCGTTTGGAACAATTTCTTGCGGCGCTGCTGCAGCTTTATCAGTTTTCTTTTGAGCCGTTGCTCCAACAACTGCAAGCGTTAATACAGCTAATAATAAACGTTTCATAATCATTTTACTTTTCGTTAGGGTATTCTTTTATTGTATCAATAAAGCATTTTAGGTTATCAGGAGAAATATCAGGATAAACTCCGTGGCCTAAGTTAGCAATATGTTTTTGAGTTCCAAACTTTTGTAGCATTTCTCTTGTCGCTTTTTTAATGCTAGCGAAGTCTCCATAGAGCACCGAAGGGTCTAAGTTTCCTTGCACTGTTTTCGCTCCTGCCCATTTCCGTGCCAATTCTGGTTGAACGGTCCAATCGAGTCCGATTGTCTCGCACGGTGAGTTCGCGAAATCTTCAATAGCATACCAAGCTCCCTTTGCGAAAACGGTTCTTGGCACCTCAGGTATAGCCGCTAAAATTCTATTGATATATGGAAGGGAAAACTCGCGATATGAATCAGGTCCCAATACTCCTGCCCAAGAATCGAAGAGTTGAATCAGATCAGCTCCGGATGCAATTTGCATTTTTAAATAAGCAATCGTTGCATCTGAAATAGCTCCTAGCAAAGCATGAGCGAGTTCCGGATTTTCACGCATCATTCTTCGCGCCTTCGCAAACTCTTTACTCCCCTGTCCTTCGATCATATAACAAAACAACGTGAAAGGCGCACCAGCAAATCCGATCAATGGAACGCGTCCATTCAATTCTTGCTTGGTCAGCTTCAACGCTTCTGCGACATAATTCAACTTACCTTCAATCTCAGTCGTTGAAAGCCTTGCCAAATCTTCTTTCGTTTTTATCGTATTCGGAAAGCGCGGTCCTTTTCCTTCATCCATTTCATAAGGCAACCCCATGGCTTCTGGGATAACCAAAATATCTGAGAAAATAATAGCGGCGTCCACGCCCAAAATATCTACGGGCTGAAGTGTTACCTCACAGGCCAACTCGGGTGTGCGCACCAACGTAATGAATGAACCCGCTCTTGCGCGAGTGGCGCGGTACTCGGGTAGTACTCTTCCGGCCTGACGCATAACCCAAACGGGTGTGCGTTCCACTTGCTCGCCCTTCGCGGCACGAAGCAATAAATTGTTCTGCAAATTCATGTGTTGCAAAAATACATCAGACATGCGCTACCTTCGTTTTTATGTTGAAGTCAATTTCAATTTATCCAGTAAAATCGTTGAACGGCATTGAACTAACCTCTTCAGAGGTGTTTCAGCACGGATTGAAATACGATCGCAATTGGATGTTGGTCGATTCCAACAACAAGTTCGTCACGCGACGAGAACGCCCCGAACTTTCGCTTGTTGAAACACGAATTTCGGAAAATGGACTTGCGTTTTCCTTCAACAATCAATCAGAACATGTTGCTCTTGGAACAAATGATTTACAAAAAGAAAAAATTGAATCGAAGGTTTGGGATTCGGCTGTTTTCGGATTTGAAGAAAGTCAAAACCTCAACACTTTTTTTTCTGACTTTTTGAAGGAAGAAGTGCGTCTCATTCGCATGCCTATTCAACCTGAACGAATGGAAATGGCTCCACTAACCGGAGAGTCGACTTCCAGTTCCTTTGCAGATAGTTTTCCGATTTTAGTTTTAGGAAGCGCTTCGCTCTACGCACTGAATGCGCAATTGGAGGAACCCATTGACGCTAGATACTTCCGTCCGAATTTACTTTTCCAAACCGAACGTTCATTCGAAGAAGATGAATGGCATGAAATTCAAATTGGAAACGTACGACTTCGCAAAGCCAAGGCCTGCGGGCGATGCCGAATGATTAATGTTAATCCAGACACTGGTGCTTATCGTTCAGATGTCATGCGTGAATTAGCGAAATTGCGCACTGTGAAGAATAAGGTTATCCTTGGCGATTTGTATTATCCTGTTCAAACCGGGTCTATTGAACTTCATTCCGAAGTGAAAGTTTTCACTACCTTCAACACATAAAATATTGTCTATGACACAAGCGCTTTTAAAAATGTCTCGTCCGAACAATCTACTCATGATTGTCTTCGCCATGTTTGCGTTTCGCTTTGGTTTCGCGCACACCACAGTGCCTGCGGACTTCACGCAATGGATGCAGTTCTTAGGAATGATGATCACCATAGTTTTACTAACTGCTGGAGGAAATTTCATTAACGACTATTTCGACGTTCGTGTCGATCGTATTAACAAACCCAATGCAGTTTATGTTGAAACGCAAGTAAAACGCAGAGTTGTCATTCTTGCCCACATTGTGACGACAAGCTTAGGCATTCTCATTTCGTTTTTTGTAGGAAAGAGTATGCATTCGTATTTGCCTTTTGTTGTTGCCATTTTAGTTTCCATCGCCTTAGGGATATACACACCTTTTTTCAAGAAACGTGTTTTAACTGGAAACCTTATCGTTTCGTTGTGCATTGGAATGATTCCTTTGTGGAGCGTTTGGCCGCATCTTTCAAACTTACACATCGGCTTTTGGACGTTGGTATTTTCTGTGTTTGCATTCACTGTTAATTTCAGCAGAGAGATTGTGAAGGACATTGAGGATGTGGAAGGCGATGCTGCGGAAAATTACAAAACTTTACCCGTTGTAATGGGTACACAAACGGCTCGTTTATACGCCTTGCTATTTTTGTTTGCGGCGCTAATTACTGCGGGCGTAACGTTGTTCATTGCGGCCACTCAACATCACTCATTGGGCACCCTTTATTTAATAGGAATGGGCATGTGCCTTCCGCTCGTTATTTCTTTATTCGCTGTTTTCATGGCGAATTCAAAAGAAGGTTTTCACAAAGCCAGTCTGATCTTGAAGATTGTAATGGCTGTTGGAATTTCTTGCGGGTTTGTGTTGAGGTTTGTCTGACTTCCAATTATAAAAATATCATCAATGAAAAAGCCCTTCCGATATGGAAGGGCTTTTTCTATGAGAGAAAGATCTATTACTTCTGAACCATCATGCGTTGTGTTTGCACTTCACCATTGTAGATGGCTTCAACAAAGTACAATCCATTTGCAAGTGGTCGTTCGAAAGTAATATTCGCATTTAGAATACCATTCACTGCGTAACGGTTATTCCATACTTGCTTACCCAAGGCATCTACAATGCGAATTTGGACGTTGTCAGATTCAACTCCTGAAAGGTTCATGTTTACATCAGTTCCGTGTGTTGGGTTTGGATACAAGCTCATGTTCACTTCGTTCGCGATTTCCGATTTTGTATCTGCAAAAGATGCGTTGTTGCTTTCGGCTACCATTCCAGCTGATCCAATGATACACATGTAATACGTTGAACCCCACTGATAGTTCGAACCTGTATTTGGCAATATTGGTGCAGTTCTTACGGCGTAAGTCTTTCCGTGTTGAAGAGCAGCTACAGTTCCAAGATTAATGTAGTTTGAAGCAGCTCCTCTGCTCACAGCTATTGGAAGTCCAACTGTAGTCAGCGTTATCGGATTCACCTCTGTGAATTCCCATCTCCAGTTGGTTACACCGCAAACCCATGGAAGCGATGCTACACTTGCACCTCTGAATTTCGCACCGTTGATACACTGATCAGCTGTTCTAAGAGAAGTTGCTGGTTGTGCTATAGTGCTCATAGTACATGGCGACAATGCAGGAACAGCAATAATCTCTGAGTTACCGGCAGCGTCTAACAAATTGTATGTAGCTGTAATTGAAACATTGTATGTAGAACCATATGGCAACGATGGTGAGACGTTACTCAAGACGCAGATATCTGAAGACTGTGTTCTTGTGTAAACGTTACCAGCAGCATTCCCTGTTAGACCTGTAAAGGTGAATGTGTATACTGCTCCTGCACCCGCAAAGCTTGCCTTAAAGTATTGACACAAGCTATATGGTCCAGGACCGTAATCACAACCACCGCGCTTCAACATTTTCAAGCAAAGTGTATAAGAACCAATACCCAAAGCGCTGTTGTAATTTCTTACACCTACCTTGTATACTTGTCCAGATACAAGGCCTGAGAAATTAAGAATCTCGCCACCTAAACCAGCAACTGCGTTCTCTGTTGCAATCAATGTTCCGCTTGGGTTCTGTAACTCAAGCAAAATATCGTTAGCACTTGAAGACACTTGTATACTTACCGCTTCAGAAGTTGCAGTGAAATAGTGCCATTTGTCTTCTCCTGTTAAACAGATAGATTGTGAAGACAACGAAGGAGTGAATCCTGCAAGTGTGTGACTTTGTGTTACACACGTTGGGAAGAAGTTCGTCCAGACGTATTGTGAAGTCGCTGGGCTTTCTCCCAATAATTGATCAGGTAAACAACCATCGTTTATATTTCCATCGCAGTCATCATCTATGGAGTTAATGCAAATTTCAACTGCACTTGGATTGACAGCAATATTCGCATCATTACAGTCACCACCGATTACTACGAAATTACCAGTTAAAACAGCGCACGTAGAAGCTACTAAAGAACCGCCGTATGTATCACCGTCAAGATCAGAATAATAATTAAATAGAGGTAATCCCTCATCAATTGAACTGTCGCAATCGTCATCGGTTAGGTTACATAATTCAGTAGCGCCAGGGTTAATTGCTGTACTGTTGTCATTACAATCGGTGTTTGTCGCGAAATATCCAACCGGGAGTGTGCAAGCGTTGGTTGTGGTTGCTCCAGCATAACCATCGCCATCCAAGTCAGCATAGTAGGTATTCTGAAC
>JBILTL010000072.1:0-10277 GCA_044371535.1 Flavobacteriales bacterium
CGATTTGGAAGCATTCGCACTGAAGCGCTCAACGAAGTCTTGCAACTCTTTGCGCTTGTCTTCCATCTTCTTGTTCTGGTCGCTTCTTTGACGAGCAGCCAATTGACTACTCTCGTACCAGAACGAGTAGTTTCCTGTATACAACTGAATCTTGCTGAAGTCGATGTCTACGATGTTCGTACACACCGCATCTAAAAAGTGACGGTCATGCGATACAACGATAACTGTATTTTGAAAATCGGCTAAGAAGTTTTCCAACCAAGTAATGGTCTCAACGTCCAAGTCATTCGTAGGCTCATCGAGCAACAAGATCTCAGGGTTGCCAAATAATGCTTGCGCAAGCAATACGCGAACCTTCTCTTTACCGCTTAGGGTGTGAACCAATTCGGCGTGCAAATGGTCGCCAATGCCAAGGTTACTCAACAATTGCGCAGCATCACTTTCTGCGTTCCAACCGTCCATTTCAGCAAAAATATTTTCGAGCTCAGCGGCTTTCACGCCGTCTTCGTCCGAAAAATCTTCTTTCGCATAAATGGCATCTTTCGCTTGCATCACATCCATAAGCTTACGGTTTCCCATAAGTACGGTTTGCAATACAGGAACTTGGTCGAATTCAAAGTGGTTTTGTTTCAACACACTCATACGCACACCCGCATCCATGACAACCTTCCCGGTGGTAGGATCAATTTCTCCTGAAAGGATTTTCAGAAAAGTAGATTTCCCGGCACCGTTCGCGCCAATAACACCGTAGCAATGGCCTGGTGTGAATTTTAGATTTACTTCTTCGAATAATGCTCGTTTTCCGTAACGAAGCGAAAGGTTGTTTACTGATAGCACGGCGTATAATTTTAGCGGTGCAAAGATAGTCTTATTTTCGGAGTGTTATTTTTTTAGTTTCTTCGGTTTCGAAGACATTTCAAATTCGAGAACACCGCCTTGAACTAAATCTGAATGTGAAATTTGAAGTCCGATTTCTTTGTTGTTCCATTTCATCGATTTTACATAAATGTTTTTGTCGCTGAGTTTAGTGGCTTTGATCTGAATGGTCTTTCCATTTTCCAATTTGATGGAAGCCTCGTTTACCAAAGGAGAACCAAGGTCATAATTCACGCTGCCCGGACACGTGGGATAAATGCCAAGCGCAGAAAAGACATACCAGGCAGACATCTGACCAGCATCGTCATTTCCACATAAACCATTGGTTTCATTGGTGTAGAATTTATTTGCAATGGCGTGAACGCGTTGTTGCGTTTTCCAAGGTGAAGAGGTGTAGTTGTACAAATAAGGAACGTGATGACTCGGCTCGTTTCCATGCACATAGTTCCCCATAATTCCATCTCGTGTGATGTCTTCATTTTGCTCAATGTATTTGTCATCGAGGTGCATCGTGAACAACGAATCGAGATGCTCTTCAAATCTTTTCTTTCCACCCATTAATTCAATCATAGTTGGAATGGCATGTGGAATGTATAAACTGTAGTTCCAGGAGTTTCCTTCGATGAATCCTTGTCCGTGCGTATCAAGCGGATCGAATGGAACCTTCCATTCACCATTGCTGAGTTTCGGTTGTGTGAACCCCGTGTTTGAATTGAAGACGTTGCGATACGATTCAGATCGCATGAAGTACTTGGCGTAACCCCTTGTTACTTCCTTTTTGTTCGTGAGTGAGGAGAGTTGCGCAATGCACCAATCGTCGTAAGCGTATTCCAATGTCTTGCTCACTGAAACTCCAGATTTGTCTTCAGGGACAAACCCAATTTCAATGTAGTCTTTCAAGCCTTCGAAATAATCTACACATGCTGTTTGGTCGCACGCTTTGTATGCCTCTTTCAAATTGAAATTTCCAACTTGTTTGACTGCTGCATCTGCAATTACAGAGACAGCATGATAACCCGTCATGCACCAATTCTCATTGGCGTAATGACTCCATATCGGTAACATGTGATGAACACTTTGCTTCTGATGCGCAAGCATAGAGTGAATCATGTTGTTGTTTCGCGTAGGTTGAATGAGATTGAACAGCGGATGCAGCGCACGGTATGTGTCCCAAAGCGAAAAGACTGTGTAGTTTTCGAAACCTTCAGAGTTGTGAATGTTCTGATCCAATCCTTTGTAATTCCCATCTACATCTTCGTACAAAACAGGCGAGAGGCAGGTGTGATAAAGCGCGGTGTAGAAAACTGTTTCTTTGTTTTTATCTGGAATTTGAATGGTTACTTTTTCAAGTTCTTTTTCCCATTTTGCTTGCGTTTCTTTTTTCGTTAGCTCGAAATTCCAATGCGGAATTTCCGCACGGAGATTTTTTAAAGCGCCTTCAGTACTGGTGTTTGAAAGAGCCCATTTGATTTGAAGTGGGCTATCGTTTTTTTCGAATTCAAGTAGCATTCGAATTTCTTTTCCTGCAGCTTCGGGAAAATTTTTCGACTGATTGAATTTACGATAGAAGCCTTTGTAGTCTTGCTCGCTGAGGTTTGCGGTTGTGTAATTGGAAATGGGTTGAGAAAAAGCTGCTGCGAAGTAAACGGTTCTTGTTTTCGCCCAGCCGCTTGTTATGCGATAGCCCGTAATGAGTGAATCGTTTTCAACACGAATGAAAGTCCACACATTTTTCCCGTCGTAATTGTAAATGTTGTAGGTGAAATCTAAAACGACTTCTGGATTTTCATTTTCTGGAAATGTGTATCTGTGAAATCCCACGCGGTCAGAGGCAGTTAGTTCAGCAAGAATGTTGTGATCGTCGAGTATTACACTGTAAAATCCAGGAGATGCTTTTTCATTTTTATGTTGAAAGGAAGACTGAAAGTTTTCCGCTTTCAAATCAACTTGTCCTGTTGTTGGCATGACTAGGAAATCTCCTAAATCGGAGTGTCCTGTTCCTGAAAAATGCGTGTGTGCAAATCCTTGTATAAACGAATCTTCGTATTGGTATCCGGCGCAATAGTTATAGACTTCGCTGTTGTATTCTCCTTTCTCATTGAAGAAATTTGCGCGTTTCGTTTCCGGAGAAAGTTGCACCATTCCGAAGGGCGCAGTTGCACCTGGAAAAGTGTGTCCCATTTTATTGGTTCCAATAAATACATTCACTTTTTCAATCAGTTGTCCCGAACAAAAATTTGCGAATACAACCAATGATGCGAATGCCAAGAGGCGCATCTTTTTCATTTTATTTCGAAGAATAAATGTGTCCGACATTCTTGAAAAAGAAAGTCCACTTGTCTGTTTGCTCTGCAATGATTTGCTCGGTGCTTTTTCCAGCACCGTGTCCAGCACTTGTTTCAATGCGAATAAGCGCAGGTCTTTCGTTCCTGGTGCATTCTTGAAGCATTGCCGCAAACTTGAAGCTGTGTGCAGGAACTACACGGTCGTCGTGATCTGCAGTCATAACCATGGTTGCAGGGTAATTTGTGTTGGGCTTCAAGTTGTGGTAAGGCGAATAGCCTTTCAGGTAGTTGAACATTTGTTCCGATTCGTCGGCACTTCCGTATTCCGGAATCCACCCTTTTCCAACCGTGAAGTGATGGTAGCGAAGCATGTCTAAAACGCCAACAGCAGGGAAAGCAACAGCGAATTTTTCGGGGTGTTGAGTCATGCAAGCTCCAACTAAAAGACCACCGTTTGACCCGCCTTCAATTCCTAATTTTTGTGTTGAAGTGTATTTGTTGTTTATGAGATAATCTGCGCAAGCCAAGAAATCGTCGAAGACATTTTGCTTGTTGTAAAGCATTCCGCCTTTGTGCCAGTTCTCTCCAAACTCGCCGCCACCGCGGAGATTCGCCATTGCGAAAACGCCGCCTTGTTCAAGAAGAATTAGTCGAGAAGAAGAGAATGAAGGCGTTAATGAAATGTTGAATCCACCGTATCCGTATAGCAATGTTGGATTATTTCCATCTAACACAAGTCCTTTTTTATGAACGAGGAAGAGGGGGACTTGTGTTCCGTCTTTCGACCTTACGAGTACTTGCTTGCTTTCGTAATCATTCATGTTGAAATCGACCGAAGGTCTGTGATATTCACCGTAGGTTAAGTCTTCAACATTGAACGAATAGATGACGCCTGGGTAGGTGAAGGAAGTGAAGGTGAAATAACAAGTCTTCTCTTGACGCTTTCCTGAGAATCCGCTTGCTGTGCCGGTTCCATCGGGAAGCGTTATTTTCTTTTTGTTCTTTCCTTCATAGTCGCAAGCTTCAATTTCGGTGTTGGCCATGTTGAGGTAATGAAGGAATAATTTTCCACCGCAGGTGGAAACGCCTTCCAACAAACGCTTGTCTTCGGGAATAATAGTTTTCCAATTTTTAGGATTCGGATTAGCTGGATTCACTTTTACCAATCTGTAGTTTGGTGCATCGACATCCGTGTGAACAATAAGTTCTCCGTCAATAGCCACTTCCACCACAGAGCTGTGATGACTTAAGTCTGTGAAGAGTGGAATGAAGTTCATTCCGCCGTTTGCAATGTCTTTGTAATAGACGGCATAGCCATCTGTGCCAGGAGCAGAAGTAATAAAGAGGTATCGCTTGTCTTCGCTTAATCCTGCATTGTTGTAATAGGTCGGATTTTTTTTGTCTTCGTATACCAATTTGTCGGAATCTTGCGAGGTTCCTAAAATGTGATAGTACACTGCGTGGTTCATGTTGTTTCCACTTAGAACTTCTCCTGCTGCGGGCGCGGGATATCGGCTGTAGAAGAAACCATTTCCAAACCAAGACGCACCACTAAACTTCACCCATTCAATAGGAGTTTCAACTTCTTCTCCGGTTTCAATATTGAAAATATGAATGTTACTCCAATCGCTACCAGCCTTGCTAACTGCGACCGCCATTAATGTGTGGTCGTCGTTGGAGTCTAGTAAACTGTATGTGGTAAGACCTTTCGGATCCAACGCATTCGGATCAATAAATACACGTTCAGCACCGCGCATTCCTTTTTTTACATAGCATACCGCTTGCGGTTGCAGCCCGGTGTTCTTCCAGAAAAAATAATAATCGCCATGCTTATCGGGAGCACTTACTTTTTCAAAATTGAAAATAGAAGTGTAGCGTTCTCGAATCTCGGTGCGCATTTTTTCACCATTTAAATATTTTTCGGTAAGCGCTTGCTCATCTTTTACCCACTGAATGGTGCGCGCACTGCCGTCGTCTTCAAGTCCGTAAAAAGGATCGTACACTTTCGTTCCAAAGAATCCGAAAGTCGTGTCTTGAATGTTTTTGTTTTGGGGTTGTTGAATTTGCATAACAGCGTTTTCTTGTTTACATGCAACGATAGAAGTTAAGCATGCAAGAGCGATGATTTTTTTCATTTTATTCTTCAATGAAGTTTAGATTTTTCCCGAATGTTTCGGGTAAGTAGGCGAGGGCTATTGCCGCAATTCCTATGGTCACTCCGCCTATGATTAGGGCGCTGTTGATGACTCCGAAACTAGGCTCTATGTATTTGAAGGTTAAAACTATTGGAACAGTTGATCCGCGGACGAAGTTGGGCACAGTTGAAGCAACGGTGGAGCGGATGTTGGTTCCGAATTGTTCTGCGGCGTTTGAAACAAACAACACCCAATAGCCCGTAGTAGCTCCAAGCAGAGCTGCGAGTGCGTAGAATGTATTTACGGAGTGGTGATGAATCAAGAGGAAATAAAGGCTAATGATTACAGTTGTTCCGAGATAGAAGAAGATGATTTTTTTTCTGCTTTTTAGGAACTGACTAATGAATCCAGAAATGAGGTCTCCGCCGGAAAGCCCGAGATAACAAAAGATAATGCATGTTGTGGGGTCAATAGTTCCTTCTACTTCTAATACGGTTGCGAATTTGTCAGAAAACTTGATAAGTAAACCAACGCAAAACCAAACGGGAAGTCCAATAGCAATGCACGATAAATAGCGCAGTGCACGCTCTTTCGTTTTGAAAAGCATGAAGAAATTTCCACGCTGCACTTTTTGTTTTTCCACCTTGTCGAACATTTCGCTTTCGAAAGTTTGAAAACGCATGAACAAAAGTAGCAGGCCTAAACATCCGCCAATGATATATGACACCTGCCATGATTCCAAACCGAGCATTGTGAATTGAATCTTATGAATGCCTACAGCGGCAACGGCTCCAAGAGCTCCCATAGTTACAATGATCATGGTGCCGATGCCTCGTTTTTCCTTCGACATGGATTCGTTGATGAGCGTAACGGCCGCACCCAATTCTCCGGCAAGACCAATTCCAGTTATAAATCGAATGACAGAGTATGCTTCAACGTTCGTAACAAAAGCATTGGCGATGTTTGCCAAAGAGTAAATGAGAATAGAACCGAAAAGTATTTTTTTTCTTCCGCGTTTGTCGCCTAGAATACCCCAAATAAGTCCGCCTAAAATGATTCCCGACATTTGCCACAGGAATAAACTGTAGTCAAGTGTTTTGATTAGGTTCTCGTCGGTAATGCCAATGCCACGAAGACTTTCCTTGCTAACGATATTGAAAAGTTGTAGATCGTAGATGTCTACGAAATAACCTAAAGAGGCCACCAAAATGGTAAGACCTAATTTTTTATCGAATGATTTTGGCATATCTGCAAGACTTATTTGTCTTGCAAGATAGTATTGGATTGATTACGAAGTAATCTTTGATCTTCAAGAGGGAAGAAGAATTTTTCATTCCAACCTTGCGATGTCCACTCCATCATTGAAACGGTTTCAATAGTCCAAGATTGGTTCAATGAAAGATTCAGGGCATTTGCTTTTGCTTTTTCGAATTCATCGAAGTTCCAATTGCTGCGTGCTAAGGCCACTTCGGCTTTTGGAAATTCAAATGAAACGGGAGAATGTTCGAAGTTGTTCCAATCCAAGAGCACTTCTGCAATTTTGTTTTGAATTTTTTCAAGTTCAACACTTGGTTCTGGTCGAATGGCAATTTGTTTGAAAACATTGTTGAAGACCATGTTTTTCAGAATCAAACGGAAGCTTGGGATATTATTTAGCGTCTTTTGTAAGGCGTTCCCAAGTTCAAATATTCCGTCTTCATCGGTGTTGAATTGAAATGACAGGGGAAGAAAAACGGGCTTAACAATAGACTCTAAATTGTCGGGCGAAAGCAGGTTTGCTTGAATAGCTCGTGTTTCCAGCTCTTCAGGAAGGCTGGGCTTAATGGCTATGAAGTAAAAATTGCTAGCGGCCATAGTAACTCAAAGTTACAACCAAATAATTGCACCGACAATAAAAACAACGATAATAACTAAATAATACCAGATGTCTACAAACCAAGGGAAGTAAGCTTTATAGAACTCCTTGAATTTTGACATGTCAATTAAATACGAATAGGTAAACGCTTACAATGGAGAGTGTGAATAGAACCCATTTTTTAGTACGAATATCCATAGTGTTGTGATTAAGAGTTTTTCAAAAAAAACATTTTCTTCGCTTCTTTTTACAACAGATTCCAATGGTTTTCAATACTGAAGTGTTAATTGCGTGTTGTGAAAATGCGGGGAGGTCTTAACTTTGTCTCCGTGATAAAAGAAATTCGACATATTTGGTTTGCTTCAGCTGTTGTTGTTTTTACATCAATGTTGCTTGTAAGTTGCTCTACTTATAAGTCGCAGCTTCATGATGCAAAGGAGTATGAAGATGCTCGAATGTATTCAAAGGCATTGAGTCTCTATTCCGAACTGCTTGTGAGAAAGGAAACGAAAGAAGCGCTTATCGGTAAGAAGCGCGTTGTAGAGGCCATTATTAGAGAGAATTACGACGGGCCTATTCGAATGTTGTGCATGCAAGAGAAGCTTTGCGAAGCGGAACAACTTTATTCGGAACTTTCGACGTTCGTTGAAAAGAATAAATCCTTGGATGTGAAGGAGCCTTATGGTCTGAAAGACTTTATTGTTCAATCTAAACGCAATTATTGTGAGTCTTTGTATAAGCAGGCCGAGGCAGATGTTCTCGCATTTAAGTATGATGATGCCAGAGTTAAGCTCAATGTTATTAGAAGTTTCTTCGAAGACTTTCCAAATGTGGATTATCTCGAAAGTTTGTGTGTGTTGTATCCTAATTATTATCTCGCGACTAAATCTCTTAACGAAGGACGACTTCGCGACGCTTATAAAGCATTAAAGAAAATTGAGTCGATTGACCCGTCTTTCAAAGATTCTAAGCAAATGTTAGAGACCTGTTTGAAACAGGGGCGAATTACAGTCGCTTATGTTTCGGTGGATCGTGACAATGTAAATAACGAAGTGGAGAAAGAAATGGGAGCTCACATTATGCAATCGTTGCTCGATAACAAAGACCCGTTTTTGACGCTATTAGACCGTGACTACACATCGAAATTGTTGGAAGAGCAGAAGTTGGGTATGTCGGGTCTTTACGATGAGAAGACTTTGATTCAAGCCGGAAAGTTAGTAGGTGCCCAGTACATTTTGTTGGGAGAAATAATAGAGTATACAGCGGATCAGAAATTGAATGACTACGGATTCAAGAAAGGTTATTTAGGGAAGACCATAGGCGACACCAAGGTGAAGTATCGTCAGTGGAACAAGAAGTTTTCGTTGCAGATGAAATACAGAATTAGCATGGTTGATTCAGAGACTGGAGAGACGTTATTCAATTCTGTATATCCGTTGAATAAGGTCAGTGAGATTGAGTGGGCGGAATACAACGGCGATTACAAGATGGTCTATCCGGGTTATTGGAATTGGGAGTTAATCAAAACGGGCGAGGACCGTGTAGATATTACGAAGTACAATGAGCTACAGAAGTTATTTACCCAGAAGCCGATGGGAAATGAATTGAATCAGTTGCGCACGAATTTCATGATAGAGCTATCTGGTGTTGTTAAGCGTGGAGTGGAGACAAAGATTATTGAAGCGACACCTTAAGCGTTAAGCTTTTCATGAATGGCAAGAATGCCATTCAGTATACTATTCCCGTCATTATTCTCAATTATGAATAGTTTGTTGGAAGGGAATTTCTCGTTTTTCTTTTGAAGCGAATCGCGTTTGTTGAATTCTTCTTCTGTAAGTCCGCTTCGAAGGATAACGCGCTGAAGGCGCGTTTCTCTGTTTGCGTTTACTTCAATTAACCAATCGCAATTTTCGGGTTGAAACGAATCGGCCAATGCCGCTTCGCGAATGATGTACTTGGTGTTTTGCTTGGCTTTCCAGGAGGAAAATTTGTTTTGGACAAAATTATGAATGAGCTTTTCTAGGCGAAGCCTTTTTTCTACGTTCGAAAAAATGATGGAAGCGATTTCAGATTTCCAAGAGTCTTTTGAAAAGTCTAAATGAACATCTTCCGAGGCACCTTTCGAAGAACCTTCGGAAGAACTTAAAATATCCCGTACTTCATTTTGAATGGAAGGTATGGCATATGCTTTCTTGGCTTCTTCGTCGGAATTGAAAACAGGAATTCCAAGTGCAACGAAGGCCTTAGCAACTGTAGATTTTCCTGACCCGATATTTCCTGTTAATCCTACTACTTCCATGGAAAAAATAATTCAAGCTAACAAAACGAAATGTATCTTTGCCGCATGTCAAAAGTAAACGAAGTTCTTATAGCTCCATCGGTTTTATCTGCCGATTTTGCAAATCTTCAGCGCGATATCGAAATGATTAATGCGTCTGCAGCGGATTGGTTTCATGTCGATGTAATGGATGGTGTTTTCGTTCCGAACATTTCTTTCGGAATGCCGGTTATTAAGGCACTTAAAAAGCATGCGACTAAGCCATTGGATGTCCACTTAATGATTGTTCAACCGGAACGTTATATAGCAGATTTCAAAGCGGTGGGTGCCGATATTTTAACTGTTCATGCGGAGGCTTGTACACATCTTCACAGAACCATTCAAGCAATTAAAGCTGAGGGAATGAAGGCTGGTGTGGCATTAAACCCCCATACACCATTAAGCGCTATTGAAGAGGTATTGGAAGATGTTGATTTGATCTTAATAATGTCGGTGAATCCTGGTTTTGGAGGACAACAGTTTATTGAAAATACCTATTCTAAATTGGAGCGTTTGAAGGCGATGTTAGCGAATACCACAAATAAGCCGGCTGTTGAAGTCGATGGTGGTGTGAATGCGACGAATGCGCCGAAACTAAAGGCGGCTGGTGCTACAGCGTTGGTGGCAGGTAACTTTGTGTTTTCAAGTTCGAATCCAACAAACACAATACAAGAATTAAAAATGTCTGTCAATGGCTAAGAAAAATAGTGGAGTTAATTTGTTCAAGTTCCGTGTAATCATGGACACAGAACAGGATGTTTTTCGCGATATTGAAATTGAAACAGAATCGAATTTCGATGCTTTGCACA
>JBILTL010000009.1:0-34497 GCA_044371535.1 Flavobacteriales bacterium
TTTTCCAGTTGAGGAATACACGCGAGCTGTCCCTCGCACGTTATCGAATAATCCATTGAGTGTTGGCGGAACTGGAATGAAACCGGTTTGTTACGAGACTCTTCGAGCCAGTTCTTCCGTCTATATTCCCTTTTACTGGTCTTTTGAATTGGGGGTTTCGGAAGATGAAAAAACAACAACTATTCGATTTAACCTCACTGAGGAGTTTGTTTCCAATAATTATTTTGAAGTGGTAGTTAATGACACTCCAAGTTCCTTGGGCGACTACAAGGTTTTCGGAGATACGTTAGATATTGTGGCGATTCCGGTTTCAAACCCCAGATTCAGTGAAGCTCGAATTGTCTATGGACAGGGGTTGGTGAAGTTGCACGACGTGATGAATAATTGCGACTGGACGCGGGTTTGGTAGTCACTTGAGATTGGCAGAGGGAGAAAAAATAATTAGAATCATTGTGAAGTTAGAGGAAATGCTTATATTTGCACCCGCTTAATAGCAATGGCATTGTAGCTCAACTGGATAGAGCATCGCACTACGGATGCGAAGGTTTGGGGTTCGAATCCCTACAGTGTCACGAAGAAGCAACCAAATCCCCGACGAAAGTTGGGGATTTTTGGTTTGAAGGGTGATCGTTCGCCTGTATTGAATCACTTCCCCAATCCCCAATTACACCTGTTAATTGGTGATTCGTGTTTTTTCAACTCAAGGCCAAAAATCAGGAGACTCGAAGATTGATTTGAATTAACCAAACAGACTATGAATTTAGTAATTAAGTTCGCAAAGAATAGTTCGTTTTTTAGCTGTATGAATTATTTTTAAATCATGACCGAAAACACATTGCCAAAAATAGAAGCCGCCATCATTAAGGTAGTTGGCATATTTGATTACAACAAGAATTTTGCAGCGAGGCTTTCAGCTGAGCTCGGATTTGAAAGTCTGAATCGCGGAAGCGATAAGGAAAGAGAAAGCACAGAACAGTTTTATCGCGATAAATACTACAAAGAGTTCAATGAGCTCATGCTCACGCAAAACGGCGAGAATGCCGTTCAGTCTTTCAGCAAGAAATGCAATAACCGCATTCAATTTCTAAAGCGGGGAAATGAAATCGTGGGAACAGTAAATGAAATGGAGTTGCATTTGTTCGACAATCAAATTGGTGTCTTCGCCATTTCTGTAGATCCTCAGCAACTCGAATTCAATTACGTTTCAGACTTGCTTTTTTTTCTAAAAACGTTTAGCGCTCGTGTCGAAAATGAGAATGTCGAATTGCACGAGTGGATTTCTAAATACGCATTAGATGGTATCTCCCTTCGCTCAAACCCATCAAACTTTGTAGATTCAGATGAATACAGCGGTTCGAAATTCAAAATATATTCTGCGTTTAGTGTCGATGAAACAGTTGCAGGAAAAGATTACAACCGTGATCACTTGCTCTATGAAATCGGAACCGGTTCAATGTTAGGAAGTGTCGCAAGCGTAGGTTATTTCACACCGTCACCGGAGTATTTCAAAGAGATAATGAAACATCGCGTAAGTGCGTTCAATTCAAGTACCGCTCTGGCTCTGCTCGACTCATACACTGTAATTGGACAGAATTTATTTTATGCTAACGGCGCCGTTAATCCATTCAATTTCGGTTCTTACAATCGCATTTATTTTTCAATTTATCTTTTCAATTTACATCTGAAATACAACGTATTCAGATTCAATGCGAAGTTCAAAGATGATCCCGTTCAATACAAAGCCCGATTCGAAGACTTTATGAATGAATACAATTTCAGTCATATTTCGTTCGACTTCCTTCCGAATTTAATTTACTCGAAAATGAGGGCTGCGCTGGGCGTTGAATTGGAGATAAAAAACTTTGAAAAAAGATTGAAGAGTCTAGCGGCGAACATTCAAGAGGAACAAGAGAAAAGACAAGCAGCACTTTTAGGTATTATTTCAATCATATCCTCCATTTCAGCAATTGACCCCATTCTTGAAACAGCAGAAGACGTTAGAGATTACATGGGAATGGGAAATGAATTGTTCTATGTCTTGGCTTCTATTGTTTCTATAGCAGCAGCCATTCCAATTTTAACTTATCTGTTTCCACATCATGCAAAGAAGGTATGGAAGACAGTGAATGCATTCTTCAAGAATGATTGAGTTAACTGAAAAAGCAGAAAAACATCTAGCGCTTCATTTCGGTAATTCCAATTCAGCGGGTAGTGTTTTTTTTACACACGTATTCGCAAGTCCAAAAGATTTGCATGAATACGTGAATAGCTGCGAACCTTCTGTGGTAATTACACAATCAGAATTCCGCGAAGCGCTTATTTTTCATACAGTAGAGGCGGTAGGAAATTCAGGAATTATTCTACGCAGCCAAGTAAGCGATGAAAATGTTATTTCGGAATCACGAAATGGATTTCAAGTCGAAGTGGCTCTGTTAGATGAACTCGAATTGGCCTATGAGTTTTGTGTTATCGTAGAGAAGAAGAACGGTCTGTCTTCCATAATTACCGCCTTTCCTGGAGGGTATTCACTTTCTTTTCCTTATGAAGGACAAACAGAAGATGAGTTTAAGAAATCAACAGAATTCTGGCAAGAGAATATCCTTTGCCGAAAAAAATAATTGCCATGTTAAAATCAATTAACCAGAAAGATCTTCCTAAAAATTTCAGAGATGTCTTAGAAGATATTGATCGTTGTCGAGAGAAATCTGCGCGTCAGAAGTATCTTCTTGATTTAAGTGAAGGTCTTCTTATTCACGTGTGTGCCTTCGTGCTAGGTGAATACAAGTACAGCGGAATTTCGTCATTGGAATTAGAGAAATTGTTGTTGAAGAACAATCGAAATCTCAGCTTTGGAACCTATCTGCTTTTTCTACGTTCCGCAATGGAAGTCTTGAACAAGGGCGGTTATAAATCGAAACTGAACAGGCTTGTTTGGGAGAATAACGAATGGCCTGAAGTGAAAAGATTCGAGAATGTTTTCGATGCCGTAAAAGGGAAAATAGATAATCTTGAAAGTAACGAACTGGAGACTGAATCCAATAAGGTTGCTGCTTCTCCGCAAGGGAAGACCAATGTGATTAAGTTTTTCGACAAGGTGGTGAATCTTAGAAATCGTGTTGCGCATCCGCATAAAGTGGTGAAGGACAAAGACGTCAATTGGCCATACAACGAAGACTATTTCAATGCAATTAATCCACCTCTTGAAGTTGCTTTAATGTTCTTAATTGAACAGCTCGATGAAGCTTGGTCTTATCGTTTTTACCGCGTGGCAGACAGCCAGTCGAATACACTGCAAGTAGAAGCGGAAGAGTCGAGTGAATACGAAGAAGTGAGCTTCAGTCAGAATCTTGAAAAGGGAATCCGCGTATTGGTGAATCAGGATTTCGATTTAATTGTTAGCGATTGGAAGGTCTTGCTTCAGGCAAGTGAAGAGGCGCTAGATTTCATTGAGAAGGAAAATGAGAACCTTCGGAAAATGGCTTCCATAGAAGAGTTGAAGGAACACATTGTTGTTGCGCTTGACGACGAGCAAATTAGTTTGGAGGAATTCAAATTCTTCGAATCCATTTCACGCGTGAAATTAGGACTGTCTTCTTCCGAAACGAAAACACTCGTTTTGGATGTAGCCAAATCGATGAACATTGAAGACCCGTTTCCCGAGATAGATAAGCGCTTCATTGATGCTATTGATCAGGCCATTCGAACAAAATCATTCAACGATTTTGTGCTTCGCTTAATGGGAGAGCAATACGGTGTAGACGCCGAAATGTTTGAGAAGATTGTAGACGAAAGAGCTGCGGCGTTGAACGTAGATCCTTTGGTTGCGAGACAGTCGACTCAATTTAATTTCAATTCAACTCAGCTCGATGCATTTGTGCGAATGCACAACGCGCGCAATTGGATTCGTTCCATTCATACGTTAAACAAAGGTGTAGGAGATAGTAACTACAAGATTACTGGAGAGGTTTCAGCAATAGGTTCGAAAGAGAATTTACACAAGCAAGCGTTCTCAGACGTGCTACATTTTGTAAAAAGTAAACTGAAAGAGTTTGACTCTGAAGGAGCTTTGCAGTGGGACGCTCACGTGAATCAATGGCAGATAGGAGCCATGACTAGTTACATTTGGGCGTGCTTTTATCCGAAGAACGTACCTACGAAATCGTTCATGGCACTGCATGTAAGTGTCTACCAAGATGGAAGCGTGGCTATAGGTCTATTGCCCGACTGGAAGGATTATTCCAAGATAGAAAATTATCATTTGCTGAAACAAGTCACTCGACGTGTGCTCGACGAATTTGCTCAGAATTACGCTAAGGAAATTGCTAAATACAAGAATCTGTTTTTGTGGAATTACAACAACTCGGCTTTCGATACCTTGCACAATGCGGTGAGCGAGTACAACTGGATTTTGCGTGAAGATTACAATTTTGAGCAGATTCAGTTTTGGTTGTCGCCTGAAGAACTGGCCGAGAATCCGCAAGCAATAGCCACCTCATTCGACATTTCATTCAATTTATTCAATGGAGTTATTCCAGAAATAATTAATGATTATACACTTATTTCATCGGAAGAGATTGATCCTTTTAAGGTGCATTTTGAATCTCTAAAAGATCTGCTGAAAAACACTGTTGATGGTATTTCAATATTCAGAAATAGTTCGACAAGCGCTTCAGATGCAGGGACTGTTTCAACTGAGGTGATGAACGGATTCGTTGGCTATACCTTAGAATCTACCGAAGAGAAACAAAAAGTGAAGTTGAATGCGCAGATCTATTTCGATTATTTAAAGAAGTTGTTTTGTGTTGAATTGAAATTCTCTGTGACAGACGGTTTTAATGCTTGGCACAGCGCTATAGCTAAGGCACTTTCGAACTTTAATTCCGATCAAGAGAATGTCGAGGTGTTTTACAGAAAGGGAATTTTACTTCTTCGATACGGTCATGCAGAAGCAGATGAGGTGATCAAGAACGCTCCTGAGTTTGTTAAAGTTGTATTTGAACAGTTGGTTTTCGAGTTCGCCAAAGAATCTGTGAACCCGCTCGGATTCCAGTATAGCAGTGATCAATTCAAATTGAATCAGCCTAAGGCAGATGCGGTTCTAGATGCAGTTGCAATTCAGGTTGAATCGAAGCTTTCAAATAAGCGACGCGCAGAGCGAAGAATCTTTCAGCAGTTGAGATATTCAGATTGTGTTTCAATGAATGAAAATTACAAGTCTCAAACCTTGCGTTGGGGAATCGACTTCAACAACAATCAATTGACTCCTTTTGTATCGATTCATTTGGAAAGTGATACGAGCAATGTTCAATTCACGCAAGCCTTAAAAATGCATGCGCAGGAGAAAGGTTTATGGAATATTCTGTCTGCCAATGATGATGAATCTGTTGATTTGAAAGAATGGAGGGCCTGGGATAATGCTGTTGCTATTGTTTCTGCAAGTTCGTCTTGGAATAAGAAACACGGTCCAGAACAAGGTAAGCTAAATCTGCAAGAAGGGTTAGCCAATTGGTCAGCAAAAACAAACGATTCGAATCAATGGGTTCAAGTAGATTTTGGTGAAAAGAAACTCATTGAGAAAGTATTCATTCAAGGCAGATACAACAGAGCCCAATGGGTGACTAAGTTCAGAGTGCAGGTGAGTGCAGACGGAAAGAAGTTTGAAGAAATTGGTTCTGGGTATGAAGGCAATACCGATCAGCAGACCGTTGTGGAAGTGGCTTTAAGCCCGCAACCCGTTGCACGTTTCGTGCGTATTGTGCCTGTTGAATGGCACGAGCACATTAGCATGCGATTCGATGTGCAAGCCAAAGATTTTCGTGAGCAAGCTTTCGAAATGAAAATGGATAAATTTGAGAACGGGGTGGAAGAAACTGAATTGTTAAGTAAGGAAATAGCAGATTTTATTTCCGAGATTCAATTGGCTTTCCCTGGAAAATTAGGATTGGTGAAATAGAAGTTAAATTCTATTTTTCAATTTAAATTTTCAATTGGGGAAGATGGTTTTCCACGCTTTTTCGTCCAAATAAATTCGACAGGTGTCGTTCACCAACGCGCAATTAATTTTAAAGTTGGTGTTCGTTCCTACGATGGTGCGCTGATAGGTAAGTGACCAATTTTCCTTGGATAATTCTTTTACTCCGACGCGTTTCATGGAATAACCAAAGTCTTGCTCAGAAAGTTTTTCAATGAATGCGTTGCGTTTCATTGAAGTTACTTGTGGTCCATAAAAGAAAGGAACCATTTTATCATATTGCTGATTTTGATGCAAGATTTTTAAATAGCTCAAGACATCGGTGTTGTAAAAGCACAAAGGGTTTCTATAAAGGCAGCTTTGCGCAGTGGTTGCAAGCGAAATGAAAAGCAGGGTAACTGCTAAAGCAAAAGTTGTCGTCTTTTTATTTATTCTCATATCCGAAACCGTTTGAAAAAGTGTAGTAGAATTTATCGATGTCAATAAGCGGACGCGTATCGTACATGGAAATGAAATTGATTTGCAGTTGGAAGCGATCTGAAATTTCCGTTGAAAGACTCACGTTACTGGCAAGACGCATGGCGCCGTTGCCGTGAGCCAAGGGTAGCTGATAATAATTCACAATACTCAATTCTGTTTTTTTGCCAATTTGAAAATAGAGGCGAAGCATGTTGTTCGATTTCATTACTCCTTTGCGAAGCTGACCCTCCTGAGAATCGGGCGACCCCGATAAGTTCCAGATTTCATTTTCATAGAAGATTCCGGTGGCCACTTGAATACTCACTTTGTCTTTCTGTAAAGCTTGCCAGCGAAGATTGCCACCAAAGAGTTGTCTTTGAATCAGACCGCGTCCGCGATCAAGTTGGTGTTGCGCGAAGAGCTGCGGCGCCACTTTGTTTAAAAAGTTTGGTGTATAGCGCAGATGAATAAACCCGCCATTGATCAATTCAGTGCCTACTATACCTGTGTTGAAGTACTGTCCGTTTAACAACACCTGGTGTTTGTCGTTGTAGTGGTAAACACTCTCAAGTAATCCGTCTATTTCATAAACAGTTTCATTCTGCTGAGACAGGTTGAAGTTGGCCCCGAATCCATATTTGAAATCATGTTTGCTCAGGGAATCCTTCGTTAGCGTTGGGTCTTCGATGTTTAGAATTTGAGCGGAACATTCGCGCGTAATTGAGAAGATGTTTAAACAAATAATTAAGGAAAGTGAAGAAATGTATTTCATATTTTGTAAAAAGAAGAGTAAAAACACATGAATTAGTTGAGGATTGTAAAGGAGTATTTATATTTGAAAATCAATTTTAAAAAATTAATCAAATGGCACAAGTTAAAGTTAGTTATAAGTGTCCGAAGTTCCATGGAGGAGGTTCTTCAACGCACGAAGATGTATTTGAAATTCCTGACAACTTATCGAGAGATGGGAATAGAATTCGTGAGTTTCTAGCGCAAAAATTTAACGTTGGTCCTCATGATGTAACAGTTTTTAATTCAAGTATTATATAATTCAATTATGGCACATCACTCAACACTTTGTTTCTATTGTATGTTAGATTACAACAAGGAAACGTTTTTGAATCAAGTATCTACGGTAATCGATTTTATCAAATACATTGACTACGAAAGACCTGACGGTTTTAGCTACAACAAAAATGAGGAAAAGCCAATTTCAGATTTGAAATTACGTCTCGAGGAGCTAAAGAAAACATTAAAGTCAAAAAAGACAGCTGAAGAATTGGACGAAGCTTTTTTTGCTGATTTTGCTAAATCGAACAACGATTTTGGAGGAGGAATTATTGATTTGGAATCGAATGAATTGGAATTCAATGAATCAATTTGTTACGATGAAGGAGGCTCATTTTTGATATTTATTGGAACACCTTATCGATCGGGTCATTTAGAAAGTTTATGTGTGGGATTTTTCGAGATTATTTCCTCTTCTAATCCGGACATGCTTCCTGGAATTATAATCAACGACTTTGATGAGTCTTATTGTGAAGTTCAGAAAGGGTAATTTCCTTCTGAAGTAATGATTACTGCAATTGTAAATAGGCGAGTTTCGAAAATTTGAACGAATAAGCACAATAGTTAATTTATCAAAAAATGCAAAACGATTATTTAATTCAAATCCTAGTTTCGAATTCAAACAACGAAAGTACTTTACCAGATTTGCTAAATAGTGTATTTGAAGACAAAGATCTCATGTACTGCCAGCCATCTATTTATATCGAATGGTCTGAAGGCAGTACAGAAGATCCTATGCAGTCTCCTTGTGTTTTGCACGGTCAAAATTTAAACCCATTGCTCAAACTTATCGGAGAGGATTCTGCCAATGGTATTTTGGAAATACTTAAAGGATTTGAAGAGGCTGATGGTAAAAGACAAATCACACGAAGTGTTTTGTATGATATCATTCAATTTCTTGAAAGGTCAGGATTCAAAGTCATTGCAGGAATTAGACCCACTGAATCGTATAACGCATTTTTTGTTTGCAAACAGAATGATGAAGTGATGCCACATTTGTTATTGCATCATTTTATCGAAACGAAAGACAGTGCATCGGGGTGGTTCGATGAGTTTTATTCAGATTATGACAAGTCATTAACTGATTATTTAAACGACCGTTACTCCCACTTATTAGATCCTAAATACGCAGATCAAGGAATTGATTTTAGCGACAGAAGTCAACTGAAATTCGTTCTAGAAGAGGACATGTTTTTAGGGAAAATATGTCGAGATAATCTTGAAGTATTAAACTTGGACGAACCGATTTTTGAAGTTGAAAAAAGAGGCATGTTGTCGGCGAAGAAGTTTTGCTAAACAATTGAATCGCGGATTTTACTGAGTCTTAGAATTATCTTTGCCCTCATGAAAAAGAACTTGATTTTAATTTCTCTTTTCTGTTTTAGCATAATTGCAAATGCGCAACCACCCATCATCCCAACAAACAACATTCGCATCTTCGGCGCAATAGAGAAAGAGGTGAGCTACAGTATTGAAGATATTTTGAAATTCAGTGCGATAAATGTGGAAGATCAACTCATCTACAATCACGCAGGTGAGGTAAAAGATACTTTGAATCATTTAAAGGGAGTGCCTTTGAAAGATTTTATGAAGTCCATAGAATTCAAATATGAAAAGCCCAAAGAACTTAACGAATTCTATTTCGTCTTCAGCGCTTCAGACGGATACCGCGTGGTGTTTTCATGGAATGAAATTTATAATTCTGAAGCGGGGAATTCATTTTACATCATCACCGAGATGAAGGGTCAGTCCATGAAAGAATTGGACCAGCGTATCGTATTCCTGTCTTCAAAAGACTTGAAGTCTGGAAGGCGCTACATCAAATGCCTTCAGTCGATTGAAATTCGTAGGCTCTAATGCACTTTTCAAGAAGCGATTTTGTTATTCCTTTTTGTTTCACCAGCCTCGCCCTACCTTTCCATTCAAATTAATTTGAAGGATTATGGTAAAGCACGGTATTCTGTTTTTATTAGCAACTTTTGTAACATTCGTTCAAAGCTTTGCTTCTCAGGTGACGTTCCGAGTAGATATGTCGAATCAGACCGTGAGCCCAACAGGTGTCCACATTGCAGGAAGTTTCGCAGATGCTAACAATGACGGTACTATCGATAATCCATATCCCAATTGGGATCCCAGTGTGCTTGCGCTAACAAACGAAGGAAATGGAATTTGGTCCATAACCTTAGATTTGGCTGCGGGGACTTATGAATACAAATTCATTAATGGAAATGTCTGGGACATCACCGAGTTTTTTGCTGCCGATGCTGTTTGCGTGCAAGGTACCTTCGGTAACCGTGCAATAACAGTAACGAGTGCAAATGAAATTCTTCCCGTTGTTTGCTGGAATGAATGCGTGGCTTGTGGACAAGGATGCACAGATCCAACAGCCTGTAACTACGTTCCAAGCGCTACAGTGGATGGGCCGTGTACTTATCCTGATTTCATTCCTACAATCATTATTGATCAACCCAGTCTCGGTTGCTTCAGTAACGGCGTTCGTATTTATCCAAGCGGAGGAACATTTGCACAAATCGGTTGGGGCACTACATTCGGAAGTATTTCTAGCGTTTCAGATACGTTAGTCATTTATGGAAACGTGACGCAAGACTTCTATTTCATCGGGACAGAACCAAGCGGATGCGTGGTGAATATTGGTCCGTTGAGCGTGAACGTAAGTGAACCCACGCCCGTTTCTATTTGCCTTGTAACAGTAGACGATGCTAGCGGAAAGAACCACATCATTTGGGAACCCATTGCCAACAGCGCTGTTCAGAGCATTGTTGTTTTCAAAGAGACCAATGCGTTAAATGTGTTTGAGGAAATAGGACAGGTAGATTATTTATCTGCAGGAACTTTTCAAGATGACAATTCAAATCCACAAGTGCAATCGAACCGCTACCGCATTGCTATGCGCGATACTTGCGGATATCTTTACGCACCTTTGGATGGCATTCACAAGACTATTCATTTAACAACCTCTCCCGGAATTGGCAACAACGTGAATTTAAATTGGAACGCCTACGAAGGAATCGCTTTTGATAGCTATAACATTTACAGAGGTGCTAACACAGGCAGCATGAACCTTATTGCCACAGTAGCGAGTAACGTATTTTCATACACCGATTTAAATCCTCCGCTGGGTGAAGTGAATTACATGATTGAAGTGGTTGGAGTGAGTTGCGATCCTTCTCGATCGTTGGTGTATTCGCGTTCAAACATTTTAGATCTTCTCGCGCAAAACGTATCGGAAGAAACGAAAGTAACCTTCGAAGTTTTTCCAAATCCAGCTTCAACATACCTAACCATTCAATTGAATGAAAAGGATCTTGGGGCTCAGGTATTGATGTTCAACGCGCTTGGACAAGAAGTGTTAAGTGAGCGTGTGAGTTCTGTAAACCAATTACTCAATATTGAAAAACTCTCAGAAGGATTTTATTTTCTGAAGATTGAAAGTCAGATTGTGAGACTTCAGGTGATCAAGCAATAAACGAAAAGTCTAAGGCCTCGGATTGCTGAAGGGAACGCGCTGTCCTTCAACGTAAGGGGCAACGTCTAAAATGGGCAGGTATGTCCATTTTCCGTCCACCAATTTGTATCCATCATAACTTCCGTCTGGACCATACTCAGGAAAGAATCCTTCGTAGATGGTTTCTCTGGGCGCTAAATGGTCAACGATAATGGTTTCTTCTTTTTCGTAATAGCGCAAAGAGCATGTCACTTGATCGCTGTATTCAAAGACAATTCGCTTTGGGTTTTTGTCTTTTACATCGAAGAAATTTCCGCCGAACTTACAGCTGCTTCCATTGATTGTTAAAATTTCAATCAACTTGTAATTCGATAAATTATCTTTTGAATCGAAGCCAAGTAGGGCGTAAGCAATCGTCTCTTTCTTTCCCTTCTTCATGGGGGCTATCCCGTAGTAAAGTCCGCCGGTCCATTTGTCTTCGTCATACGTTTTCGTTTCCCATTTGGGCTGGTTGTTCGGTTTGAAATTCAACTTTATGAAAACGGGTGGTTTCTTTTTATTCGATTTATGAAAAATGCATCCGAAATAAAGTTGTGTTCCATCTTCCTTGGGGAAGTTCCAAGTGAAGACGCGAAGAGAGCCATCTGAAGAAACCGGTTTGAAGATTCGCGCTGCTTCAAATGGATAAGTAAAAAAGTCTTCGAAGGCTGAAGCAGACTCTAACTCGTAAATGATTTTTTCCGATTGCTCAACGGCATTCGCTTCATTTCCTTGAGCCAGGGAAGTGCACAAAGGAATCAACCGTTGTTCTACTTCCAGGCATGTTTGTCCTGCGCTTATCAAACTTGTCGCAAGAAAGAAAAGTAAAATCGGAGCTGTTTTATACATTTTCATAATCGAGTAACGCAAAAGAAATGCTTAATGTTTTGCTGAATTTATTTCTTGTTGAAAATCCATGCGAATTCAAGTCCAACGTAATACGATTGCGTTAGCGGAGATTTCGGAAACTTCAAGTACACTTCGTCGTTATTTAAAATTTTCGCAGCGTACCGAAAACGTTGTGTGTAATATCCAGTGAACGAAGCACGCGGAGTAACAACCAAATGTTTTCCGAAAACCAATGCACGATATCCAATACCCGCTTGAACATATGGCGCAATGCTTTGAATGTGTTTGTTCGAAGTAACAGCACTATCAGTAAATTGAACAGCCATGCGGCTAGCATTGACTCCTCCTTCAACAAAAAGAAAAATACGCGTGCCTAAGGGGCCGGCAGCAACCGGACTAAACCAAGCCGACGGTCCGGTAATGAATTGCAATCCTAATTGAATTTCTTGAAGGTCTAAACGAACTGTATCTTCCGCAAATAATTTAGAGGTGCGTGTGCGGTAAGTCGCATGAGGAGCTAAGTAAATAGATCTTCTCGGGTTCAGCGGAATGCTATAACCGATAGACCCGCTGTAACCGCGAACGGGATGTTCAAGGGCTATTAAATTAGAGGGATGTCTTGCATTGAACGAATCAACTGCTGCGGAAATGTCTGGAGTGTCTTGGTAGAATGCACCTCCTTCAAAAAGCAATTGAGCATGTAATTGGAAGGACAGGAAAAGAAGTGCAGCGAAGAGAAAGCTTTTCATGATTGATTATTCAAGGCGTCTAACTTAGAACCAAAGGTATAGCCTAATGTGGTTGCGCGAAACTTCGCAGCTTCCGCTTTTTCCCCTTCGAAAAGTTCATTCACGGTTGTGTGAAAGAGGGAGACCCATTTGTTGAAGTCGGCGGAGTTCGCATGTAAGTTCGCATGCTTGTCAAAAACGTTTGTGGTATAGCCCCCTTCGTCTAGCAATACGAAAGACCAGAAGTGAACCATTTTCGGCTTGTGCTCTTCGAAATTCAAATGTGCAAAGAAGTGTGCAAGCTTTTCGTCTTGAAGTACGCGGCCATAAAACATGTCTACAAGCCTTACAATGTCTTCTTTGGTTTGAATGTCTTTCTTCATTGTTTCATACTCAACTTCCGCGTGTAGCAGAGCACAGCGCCATAATACGGTTCGCGGAAATTCCAATTGCCAGTGAGCATTAACGATAGTCCCCCTTTCTTCGAAAGATAACCCATTTCAATTTGCGCGGGAACCCCAATGGTTGCTCCGGCTTTGTATTCGAACTGATCAATGACTTGCATGGCACTGTCTCCGTAAAGTCGAAGTGTTAAGCCCATACCAGCGCTTGCAGCCAAAAACATGTTTTTCCTTCCCCAAACTTGTCCCCATAAAATACCAACCTCAAGGGATCGGTTCTTCCTAAAAAAAATACTGTCGTCTTGCCCTTCAATGAGCTCTTGTGAATACGCCGCGCGAAGTGTGGTTGAAACTGTTTCCTCGTATGTCGATTTTGATGCGAACAATTGATAAGATAAATTGTCCGCACTATTTGCGCCAAGTCCGAAGCTAGTCCAGCTAGTGTTCAACATGGGATTAGTGGTGTATTGGGCTTGAGCAACAAGCGAAACAAACATCAAAAACAGAAGCGGGGCGAAGCGACTCAATTTCATACCCGAAAGATAAGTGAAAAGTGACGTGCTCCGCATAGGACGTTTTATCTTCGCACTATGAAAAAATGGATTTCTTTCTTTCTTGGCGTAGCACTGCTTTCTTCATGCAGCATTTTAAATAAGAATAAAAAGGCCGTTGAGTTGCCCGGATTGGCTTCGCCCATTCATCTTCCAACGACCTATACGCGCATCCCCGTTTCGAATTACATCATTCATCCGGAAGAAGTAGTGAGCATTTCCACGAGTCCTTACGACAAGACAAATCTTTCCTCTGCACGCGAAGTGGTTTTTCCAGTCGGTAACTACGAACCCGTTTTCAATTTAAACATTGAAACCAAAACCAATGAATACGATATTCCCGTTTTCGCTTCAGCGAAAAAGTCTTACGTGTTTAGCTACACACCGACACCCCAGAGAAATGTGACTTCAGTTTTTATTGCAGGCGCAATGAACGGATGGAACAAAAATGCAACACCCCTAAAACAAAACGATGACGGAACCTACAGCGTTGAGTTGTTTCTTGAGCCAGGATTATATCCGTATCGCATTTGGGAAAACGGTACAGATGAAATTCTTGATGCGAATAACAAGAACAAAATGCCAAACGGCCTTGGTGGAGAAAACAGTTTCATTGAAATTCCTTCGGCTCCGAAACAAACCATGGAAGTCTTTTCTCAAAAAGGAAAGAAAATAATCATTCATTGCAGCAGAGAACCGAAAGGCGTACAAATCTATTTCGAGAACCAACGTGTGCCTGTTTCCATTGTTAATGTCCAAGAGCCATACATGAGCGAATGGCAACTTCATTTCAACATTCCAGCAAAGGCATGGAAGATGAAGCGTTCACACATTCGCGCTTATGCACACGATGGTAATCAACTTTTCAACGACGTTCTTATTCCGTTGAGTTACGGAAGACCTGTGAAGAAATCCTTCCAACTAAAACGAAAAGACACCCGCGCTACAGTCATGTACTTCGCCATGGTGGATCGTTTTAAAAATGGAAAGAAGGAAAATGATCGTCCAACAAACGACGCTCGCATTAAACCCATTGCAAACAATTTAGGTGGTGACCTCGTTGGAATTACGCAGGCCATTGAAGACGGATATTTCAAGAAGTTAGGAACGAATACCATCTGGATTTCACCCATTACAAAAAATGCGGAAGGCGCTTGGGGGCTGTGGGACAAGGGCGGAGATACAAGTATGTTCAGCGGATACCATGGCTATTGGCCAACGTCATTGCGCACAATAGACGATCGCTTCGGAACGGAAGAAGAATTCAAAAATTTATTGAAGGTCGCTCACAAACACAAAATGAATGTGTATCTCGATTACGTTGCACACCACGTGCATCAAGATCATCCGCTCATCAAAGAACACAAAGATTGGGTTACGCCATTATACCTTCCAGACGGAAGCATGAATACCGAGCGTTGGGACGATCAGCGCTTAACCACGTGGTTCGATGTCTTCCTTCCAACATGGGATTTCGCGAAACCGGAAGTGGTGAGTGCACTTACAGACACTGCTATGTTTTGGGTAATGAATTACGATCTCGACGGATTCCGTCACGACGCTACGAAACACATTCGCAAAGAGTTCTGGACAACATTGACTTCGAAAGTGAAGGCAAGTGGAAAGAACGTTTTTCAAATTGGAGAAACCTACGGAAGTCCAGAACTTATTCAATCGTATATCGGAAGTGAGCAAATGGATGCGCAATTCGATTTCAATTTGTACGACGCGGCAGTAGATGCTTTCGCAAAACCAGAAACGAGCTTCGCGAATTTGGGAAGAGTCATTCAAGAAAGCGCGAAGTATTATGGATCTCACCACATGATGGGAAACATTACGGGTAATCAAGACCGCGCGCGTTTCATTTCATACGCCGACGGAAGTGTTAAGTTCGAAGAGAATGCGAAGCAAGCGGGATGGTCGCGCAAGATTGAGCACAAAGACAATGTAGGGTATGTTCGTTTGGAACAACTCACCGCATTCTTGATGTCGGTGCCTGGAATTCCATGTATTTATTACGGCGATGAAATAGGAATGCCGGGCGGAAACGATCCCGACAACAGACGCATGATGCGCTTCGATCAATTGAACGAGCAAGAGTCGGCACTTCGAACTTCAACTCAGAAATTGGTGAAACTGAGAAGAAAGAATTTGCCTTTGATTTACGGAGAAACCTATGTGATGCAAGCAGATGAGAAGGCTTTGGTTATCGCAAGAAAATACCTTGACAAGATTTCCATTGCAGTCTTCGCGAAAGGCGAGGGAAATGTGAACATTACACTTCCAGGTTATTGGAAAGGGAAGGTGAGCACCGACGGATTAGAGATTGTTTCAACCGATGCAGGTTCTAATTCTTATACGTTGAAAGTGGGTGGAAAAGGATACGGTTTCTTCTTTGTGAAATGAACCACATTCTTCCGGATAACAAAATAGGTACGCTGAAAGAATTCTCGCTTCAACGAGTGGGAGATGTCTACGACGCCCGTGAATCGCGGAACATCGTGAATGAACTCTTTCGTCACTATTTGAATTTGTCTTCTGCAGATTTAATCGTTAAAGCAGATGATTCAATCAGCGAATCGCAAATGCTCTTGGTATACAAAGCCGTGAAGCGCATTGCCAATAAAGAGCCCCTTCAGTATGTTTTGGGTAAGGCCTATTTTTTCGGAATGGACTTGCATGTTTCCCCAGCTGTCTTAATCCCCCGTCCAGAAACAGAAGAGTTGGTGAGATGGATACTAGAAACCATAAGGCCGAATAATTATTCGGCCATTGAAGGTCAGATCGCACAGAACAATCACATCGCACCGAATAATCATTCGGTTCATTCGGTTCTAGACATCGGAACCGGCTCCGGCGCCATAGCCCTCGCTTTGAAAAAAGCACAACCCACTTGGAAAGTATGTGGAGTAGATGTTTCGAAAGATGCGCTTCAAGTGGCCCAAAGAAATTCGAATGAATTTCAGTTGGAAGTAGAGTGGAAGGAAGTGAATATTTTGGAAAAGAATTTACCCCAGGGAAATTGGAATACAATCGTTTCTAATCCGCCATACATCCCTGTTTCAGAAGGAAGTGAAATGCGTCCTTCCGTAGTTGAACACGAACCACACCTTGCGCTCTTCGTCCCAGAAAACGATGCTCTAATTTTTTACAAACGCATTCTTGAATTGGCAAACAAATGCGAAACAGTCAATCAAGTCTTCTTCGAAATTCATGAGAATTATTTCAACGAAACCCTCTCTCTCGGAGAGTCATTAGGTTGGAAAGGAGAATTGAAAAAAGATCTTCAAGGGAAAGAACGTATGCTCCTCTTTACGAAGTAATCTTGTGTAACATCTTTGGCTCCGCCAATCTTTGACTTCGTCAATCTTTTGAAACATCTTTGATTCCGTCAATCTTGCTCGGCATCTTTGACTCCGTCAATCTTGCTCGGCATCTTTGACTCCGCCAATCTTGTGTAACATCTTTGACTCGGTCAATCTTGCGAAGCATCTTTGACTTCGTCAATCTTTGGCTCCGCCAATCTTGCGAAGCATCTTGTGAAACATCTTCGGCTTCGCCGATTAGCCTTCCATCCCGCCTTCGTTCATCTTCATGTTCTTGCGCTTGAACAATTGAGAATCCATCTTTCCAAATTTCCATGAAATGTTGAATCGGAACATCTGCCAATCGCGTCGCTTGTAAGTGATCTGATCAAAGTAAGGTGAAGTACTGTGCACTATATTCACACGGGTACGCAAGATATCCGTAGCACTGAAAGAAACCACTAGACTTCTATTTGCTAAAAATTCTTTTCGAACTGAAAAGTCTAGACCATAGGTAGGTTCAATGTATCCTTGAACAGTGTTATTGCTTCCGCCCCAGCCGCCGCCGCCCATGCCCATTCCACCACCTCCGCCTCCTCCACGTTCACTACTTCCAACTTCCAGAGCGCGCTTACTGCTGTAATCGAACATGACTTGAAAGGAGATATTCTTCGGAGCCTTGTAAGTGATGTTACTCTTGATCCAATACGAACTGATGTTGTTTTTCAAATTCGGATCGAGATTCGTTCCATCAATAGCACTGTTGTAAACGTTAATGTTGGTGCTCATGTCAATCGATTTCGAAAGTGCATTTCGGGAAACAAATTCCAATCCCAAAGCTTGACTGCTGCTTGCATTCTGATAAGAAGTAACGACAACAGTATCTCCGAGGAATTCGCTAAACTCTAAGAATTGTTGACGAACCGTTACGTTTGTTGTGTAACGTCCATAGGCAGAAACAATAACGGTGTTTTTCTTATTCGGAATCCATTGCCAAGAGAGCTCTCCCGATTGTGTGAATTCGGGTTTTAATCCCGGATTACCACGTTGTATGTTCAATGAATCGCTGTAGTCTGTAAACGGAGAAAGTGTCATAAAACTCGGTCTGTTAATCTTGCGATTCAGTGCGAATTGAATGTCTTGCTTTTCAGTAATTACGCGCGTAACAAACAACGAAGGGAATAGGGCAAGCGGATATTTGTATGAGAAGTTACTACCATCACTTAAAAGCTCTCCTTTGTAATCGCTACTCTCAGCGCGTAATCCGCCTTTGATTTTCCATTGAGGTAAATCCAATGCTGCTGTTCCATAAGCCGCATAGACTTGATCCAAGTAATGATAATTTACTTGAAGAGAAGTTATGTCGGTCCAGATGTTACCAATCAATTCTTGGTTTTTGTATTCCGTAGTGAAGTCACGAACAGAAAAACGTGTGCCTGCTTCTAACCGGAATCGATCTGTAATTTTTGACTCGAAATCGATTTGTGAGGTAATAAGGAATTGAGAAACGTCACCATGCTGCATCAAATAGGTAGCATTGGCGTCGTTGTATATATTCAAGTAGTTACCATCAAAGACACTCTTGATACGGTTGAAATTAATGTCGGCGTTCAGCTCTGTTCCTTCTTTTGTGAAGAGGTGTTTGTACAATACACTTCCACCAAGATTTTGAAATGCGCGTTTGGTGTTGCTTTCGCGGTAGTAATACCCTGTTCCACCGTCGAGAGTATCGGCGCTCACATTCAACGTGTCGAAAGGAGCAAAAGATCCTTTCATAATGTTTCCTGAAAAAGTTAAGGTGTTACGATTATCAATGAGCCAGTCAAAACCTCCGCGACCATTCAACATAAAACCATCGTTCATGCTATATTGATCTTGGAAAAGCGAAAAGGCCGGAGCAACATTTTCTCGCTCTGTGGTTCCAATGCTAATGCTTCGTCGTTGATTGTAATTCGCGTTGGCGAAGAAATTTATTTTTCCTTGTCGAATGTTGCAGTCCATTCCTGAATTCACCCTTCCGCGTCTGTCAACACCTCCGCGAATACTTCCGTTGTATCCACCGCTGCGGTTGTGCTTCATGACAATGTTCACTATTCCACCGCCTCCGCCGCTGGCATCGTACTTCGCAGATGGATTGGTAATCAATTCAACACGTTGAATGGCATCTGCCGGAATTTGATCAATGGTTAAAGTCGTTGGTCTTCCGTCTACAAAAATTTGTGGAGCCGCATTTCGGAGCTGAACATTTCCATCGGTATCGACTTGAAGAGAAGGAATGTTTCTCAACACATCTTCTGCTGTTCCACCGGCATTCATGGGGTTCTTGTCAACATCGTAAATGCGTTTGTCGAATTCCAAGCGTGGGCCGCCACCGTCAATGGTCACGGTATTCAGGGTGCCTGTAAAAGCTAACTTAATATTTCCTAGATCTTTTTCCACAAGACCCATAGGTCCTCCAGAAGGCTTTAATGTGAAAACGAAATAGGCAGCTTCAACTTCCGCCAAAGAAAACCGAAGTGTTAATTTTTCACCAACCGGTAAATCTTCAATCGTGAACTCTCCGTTGGCCTGCGAAAGGGCTCCGCCTAAAACAAGCGGATTCTTTTCCTTTACCACCAAGCTGTCTTCTTTGTAAACACGCAACACCACGAATTCAAGGGGCTTGTTCGTTCGCGCATCGAATAATTTTCCGTAAACGCGTCCTTTAGGGGCTGGTCTTCCAGGTTGTCCTCCTCCACTTCCTCCCGTTCCTCCAGGTCTTCCTCCGTTCTGTGGTTGAGCAAAAGAGATAGATGCCGTTAAAAGCATGAACGTAACAAACAAAGTTGTACTTGCTCGCTTTATTAGGGTGTCAAATGAAAAGGTCATGTGGATAGAACAGGAATAATTGCAAAAAGTTTAATCCGGTAAAGTTAACCAATAGAGGATGAGTATAGCTTAATTTTGCTCACTTATGAATCCCATTCCTTTTTCTCCGCCTCGTATCGATGAAAAGACCATCGAAGCGGTAACGGCAGTGCTTCGTTCAGGTTGGATAACGACTGGCCCGCAGACTAGAGCCTTCGAAAACGATATTCAGCAATATTGCGATTCAGGTCCGGTATTGTGCCTGAACTCTTGGACCAACGCTGTTGAGATGGTTTTGTATTGGTTCGGAATTGGTCCGGGCGATGAAGTAATTGTTCCCGCATACACCTACGCTGCAACAGCAAACGTTGTTGTGCATTTAGGTGCTACCCCTGTTATGGTTGATTGCGCGCCAGATTCAGCACAGATGGATATTGAGAAAGTCGCGGCGGCAATGACGGAAAGAACAAAAGCCATTATGCCTGTTGACGTTGGCGGATTGCCTGTCGACTATGACGCATACATGGAATTAGCGAAGAGCTTTACAAAGCGATTCGAATGGAAACCGACCAGTAAGCCTCAAGAAAAATTCGGTCGTCCGCTCGTTGTTTCAGATGCAGCACATTCTTTTGGCTCGTTTTACAAAGGAAAGCGTGTCGGTAATCAAACCGACGTAGCAGGGTTCTCTTTCCACGCAGTGAAAAATCTAACCACTGCAGAAGGTGGAGCCATTGCGTTGAATTTTCAAAATGAAATTATTTCGGAAAAGATTCGCCAAGAGATTTACACCAAGTCGCTTCACGGGCAATCGAAAGATGCGATTTCAAAAATGCAACCGGGTAATTGGAGATATGATATTGTGGAAGCAGGATACAAATGCAACATGACCGACATTCACGCTGCAATTGGTAGAGTAGAGTTGGAACGCTTTCAAGAAAGTTTAGATAGAAGGAAAGAGATATGTGAAATTTACAATAGCATTCTTTCAACCAATGAAAATTGCATTCTTCCAACATTCAAAACAGAGTGGTCAGATTCGAACTACCATTTGTACATGCTTCGCTTGAACAAGTTTACGGAAGATCAGCGCGATACTGTCATTCGTGAAGTAGCAGAGTTAGGCATTTCATTGAACGTGCATTTTCAGCCTTTGCCTTTGTTCACGTTTTACAAAAGTCAGGGGTATGACATTCACGATTTTCCGAATGCGTTTAATTTCTACAAGAACGAAATTTCACTTCCTGTTTATTACGATTTGTCGAACGAAGATGCAGAGCGCGTAGCGAACGCAATCTTGGCTGCTATTTCATAATGAAATGAAAAGGTTGTTCGATATTCTATTCTCAGCGGTGCTTATGCTAGTGCTTCTTCCTTTGGGAATGGTTGTGTCGATTTGGATAGTTCTCGACGATTTTGGTTCTCCTTTTTTCGTGCAACAGCGTGTGGGTTTGAATGGAAGAAATTTTGGTTTGTTGAAGTTTCGCTCCATGCGGAAAAACGCTGAATCCAAAGGTCAATTAACGGTTGGAATGAAAGACAATCGAATTACACGAAGCGGTTATTTTATTCGGAAGTACAAAATCGACGAGCTGCCTCAATTGGTAAATGTCTTTCTGGGTGAAATGAGCGTCGTTGGTCCTCGTCCGGAAGTTCCCAAATACGTTTTGTTGTACAACGAAGAACAACAAAACGTTCTCAGCATCAAACCAGGAATCACAGACTTTGCAAGCATTGAATACGTTCGTGAAAACGAACTCCTCAGCCAATCTCCAAATCCGGAAAAAACTTACATCGAGGAAATCATGCCCGCTAAACTCGCACTTAATCTTAAATACGTCCGCGAGCAAAGTTTTTTAACGGATATGAAGATCATTCTTCAAACCATAAAAGCAATTCTTTGATTATTTAGCTGCACTCATCGAGGCAAGGATGATCTCAACACCTTGTGCTGCTTCCTGCATGGTAATCGTCAACGGCGGAGCAATGCGGAAGCTCCACGGACAAGACAAGAACCAAAAGCTCAAGAGTCCGTTTCTTAAATTTTCTTCCACCACTTGCTGAACCACTTCAGCATTCTCCATGTCAATGGCGAAGAATAATCCCTTTCTACGAACTTCGATCACGCGCTCATGTGCGGATAATTTTTCTTCAATGAATTGTCCGATTTGCTCGGCATGACTCAACAATTCTTCATTGTGAATTTGTTCCAAGAATGCATGCGCTGCTGCGCAAGCAACCGGATGTCCAGCAAAGGTGCTTATGTGTCCGAGAAACGGATTGTGCGAGAGCTCGCGCATGTTCTCTCGCGAGGAAACCAAGCAACCGATGGGCATTCCTCCGCCTAAAGCTTTTCCGAGCGTAATGGCGTGCGGAACCACGCCGAAGTGTTCGAATGCGAACACCTTTCCGGTGCGCCCCATGCCGCATTGAATTTCATCGAACACGAGCAGCGCACCCACTTCTTCGCATTTCTTCTTCAACGCATTCAAATACAATTCATTCGGAATACGCACACCGGCGTCTCCTTGAATGGTTTCAAGAATAACACCAGCAGTTTTTTCAGTAATGAAATCGAGATCTTCCCAGCTGTTCAATCGAATGAAGTTTACACCGGGCATAAGCGGACGGAAGTTTTGCTTCTTCACTTCATTCGCACTAATGGCCATTGAGCCCGTTGTACTTCCGTGATAAGACCCCACGAACGAAACAATTTCTTTTCTTCCGGTCACGCGCTTCACCAGCTTAATGGCCGCTTCATTTGCTTCCGTTCCGCTATTCACAAAGTAACAGCAGTTCAATTCAGCAGGAAGTAATTTCAACAAGCTCATTGCCGCATTGTCTTGCGCCTCTTGAATAAATTCACCATACACCATTGTGTGCAAGTGCTTATCTACTTGCGCATGAATGGCCTCACGAATACGCGCATTCCCATGTCCCAGATTACTCACCCCAACACCACTCACAAAATCCATAATCCGCGAACCATCTTTCTTGTACACATACAATCCCTCTGCACGCTCCACCTCAATTCCCAACGGAAACGGCGTCGTCTGCGCTAACCCCTTCTCAAAAAATATGTTCGATTCACTCATAGTTAAAAATCATTCGCCGCAGGCATTCGTTGCCATGCAACATTCGTCCTTCGGACATTCGTGGCTTCGCCACATTCGTGCTTGCACATTCGTGGCTACGCCACATTCGTTGTTATTCAACAATCAGTTCGTCAAGGAAAATCCACGGCTTCCCGCCAACACCCAAATGCCATTCAGGAATTTTATCGAAGGCTGGAAGTGCCACGCACTTCACATACTTCACTGCGCTAACATCGCCTTTGTATTTGTCGCTGAATGCAGCAGTGTACTCATGCATCTGCGGACCTTCAATGCGCTGTTGTGATGTGTAGTCTTCCGAATAAACTTCATTGTAACTTTTTCCATCTTTACTCACAAAGAATTTTACGTTGGATGGAAACCAAATCCACGGACGAATATCTTGATAAGCAGAAAGCGAAATCTTCTTGATGTTGGTCGGGTTTTTCAACTCAATCACACATTCCATTTTCCCGTTATAGCCCTGCCATACACCTGTTCTGAAATCGAGCTTTCCGCGAATGCCATCAATCAACGCATCATTTCCACCAGCAGTGTATTGGGCGTCGTAGTTGCCTACTTCCTTCATTACCAAATTTCCGGAACGCTTGTAGAAGGTTGCTTCAATCCATGGACTGTCAATCTCGTCGCCGTTGTTCGCAATTCCTTTTACTTTAACGGTGCAGGTTTTGGTTACCTTGAATGGAGCTGTGTAGGTGAATTCTTCATAGTCGGAGAGAATTCCTTCTTCCATAATCATGACTTGAAGTTTCGCATTCTTATTCAAACATGAAATAGAAATCATTTGCTCGCCAACGAAGGCACGATTAGGTGCGGTGATGATAGGTGCTGGGACAATGTTTTTTTGATTGTGATTAATTGGAAATGGACTTGCGTAGCCTTGCCCTTGCGTGCTAAACTCCGGCATAGGATCGTAATCTTTCCACCAACCGTTGTATTCACCCGGACAAATTGGATAGGTATTCCAAGCGCTTACAACATACCACGCCGACATTTGTCCGCAGTCCTCGTTTCCGCAAAGTCCATCTGGAGTAGGAGAGTAGAGCGTCTTCATAATGCTGTCGCGATACATGTGCACTTTATCTCTGTTCACATATGCATACAAATAAGCCATGTGATGACTCGGTTCGTTTCCGTGTGCATATTGACCAATCAACCCTGTAATGTCGGCTTGCTCTCTTCCAGTAGTTTGCGTTGGAGCGTTGAAGAGTTTGTCCAACTCTGCTTCGAATTCCTTCTTTCCGCCCATCAATTCCATCAACTCAGGAATAGCATGTGGCGCGAAGAAGCGATACTGCCAAGCATTTGCTTCAGTGTAATGGAAGTTCACTTGGAACGGATCAAAAGGTGTTGCGAATCCGCCGTTCACACGCGCGCGCATGAATTTCGTTTCAGGATCGAAAACGTTTTTCCAGTTCTGAGAACGAATGGCGTATTGTTGCGCAACCGCTTTATCACCAATCATTTCAGCATAACGTGAAATACAGAAATCGTCATATGCAAACTCCAATGTCTTACTCACACTTTCGCTGAATTCGTCGCCGGGAACATATCCATATTTTACATAGGCTTTCTTTTCATCTTGCGGACCATTGCTTGTCGCAATCATGGCTTCCAACATTTTCAATTCGTCTTCACGATTTTTGAAACGAATGCCTTGTTGGTATGCTTCAGCAACCACCGGTACACTGTGATATCCAATCATGCAATACGTTTCATTTCCTGCCAATTCCCAAACGGGTAATTCGCCGCGCTCCTTATGCATTTCAAGGAAGGTCTTCATCCAATCTTGTGTGCGCTCAGGTTCGAGTTTGCACATCATCGGATGGTAAGCGCGGAAGGTATCCCAAAGTGAGAACACAGTGTAGCGCGTGTAACCTTCAGCCGTATGAATCTTATTGTCCATGCCGCGGTATCTTCCATCTACATCGCTCCAAACGTTAGGCACCGTGTAACAGTGGTACAAAGAAGTGCGATAATTCTCAAGTCCTTGTCCGGTTGGAAATAAACTTGGGGCAGGTGCTTTTTCAAAAACTTTCTGCCACTCTTCTTCAACTTTTTGTTTGTTGTAATTGAAATCATTTCGTGGCATTTCCGCATACAAGTTCTTCTTGGCTCCTTCTTCATCAACACCAGAAATACCCACGCGAATGGTCAATACGTTTTTTTCGGTTGGAAGGAAAAGAAACTGAAACGCTTGAATCATTTCAAGTTCAATTTTAGTTTCTCCTTTTTCATTTATACTCTTCGAACGTTGCATCAATTGGTCATTCGCAACGAAGGGCTGAGAGAATACAGCATAGAAATATGTATGTTGTTCAGTAGCCCACGCTTCAGAAACTCGGTAACCGCTAATAGCAGTATCGCCGTAAAAATGTAAATCGTAATACAAGAGTTTATCTCTGTGCATGAAGTCTAAAAACAACAAACACGAATCGCCCGGTTGCATTTTGTACTCATGCATGCCCG
This sequence comes from Flavobacteriales bacterium, assembly GCA_044371535.1. Classification (GTDB taxonomy): domain Bacteria; phylum Bacteroidota; class Bacteroidia; order Flavobacteriales_D; family Sanyastnellaceae; genus CAIZGX01. The sequence goes on from JBILTL010000009.1 coordinate 25,264, forward strand.
CATGGGTAGAGGCAGTCATGCGCGCATCAATGCCGTAGTCGCTCAAGCGAACACCATAAAAACCGGGACTTCCAACTTCCATGTTGTGTGCAAATCGAGAAGCAATCGCATCACGCCAAAGCGGTTTGTCCTTCGTGTGTCCGTTCGTTGGCATGAACAAGATGTCGCCGTAATCAGACACTCCCGTTCCTTGCAAATGGGTATGCGTAAATCCGTAAATAATATTATCACTGTAATGATAACCGCCACATCCGTCCCATCCGTCGAGTCGAGTATCTGGACTCAATTGCACCATTCCAAATGGCGCAGTTGCTCCAGGAAAAGTATGGCCATGTCCACCTGTTCCCGTGAACACATTCACATTGAATTTTTTATTTACGCCTTCATTAACCGCAACATTGGGAACCTTAACCGAATGACTGGTCGGGGTGTTTGAGAAAGGTGCAACGTCATAAGTTTCCAAATCTTCATTTGGAGGAATGTGCGCGCAGACGCATGATTCAAGCGTTATGCTGAAAAGGAGAAATGCAGAAAGGTAAACGTGTATTTTTTTCATGGTGCTGTCGAAGGTGAAACGCAAACCGGACAGTTCATTCGATCGTGAACGCCGAAGTGAAGCACTTGTGGTTTCGCTATTTTTATTTGAGTAATATAAATTTCTTTTTGTTCTGGAGTCAGCGCGAGTTCGACATTTAAATCACGTTCATCGCGAAGTTTTTTGATGAATTCAGATCGCATGTTCAAATCTTTCAAACGTTCTTCTTCATTCACAGAAGGCTCTTCCGCAAGGGTGCTCATGATTTTTTTCTGATCTTCAATAAGCCCATGATAGTGCATGTATATTGAAGGAATGAGAAGATCTTGCTGTTCGGTAAGATTCAATTTCGCGCGCATCGATTTGATTTTCGCTTGGTCTTGGGCAGACAGCACGCTAATGTCAACAGAATCTCTTTGCATGGGTTGTGCCCATGCGAAAAGAGAAAGTAAACAGAACGAAAGCATCCAGAGAAGTCGAATCATATTTCAAAAATAGGACAGAAGCAAAGATGTACTACATTTGCGTTGCATTTGGTCAATGGAGAAGTTCATTGTGAAAAGGGAATCGCGCGAAAATCGCGAACTGTGCCCGCAGCTGTAAAGCTCTCATTCGAAAGAATGAAAACGATTGCCACTCAAAGCCACTGTGAAAACGGGAAGGCGCGCAACCGAGAGATAAGTCAGAAGACCTGCCAAGTGTTTTAACCCCATCATCGCTCGGGGCCAAGCGAGAACAGGACTATGAATAAAAAACTTTGTGCTGCTTTGTTATTGCTGTTGCCTGTCTTCGCGTTTTCGCAAGACTCTCTTCCGCATGTTCAGATTATGCCCTTGGAAATCATATCAGAGCGAAGTCTGAAAGCAGACGAGCTGCACGCAATGGATTCTACTCTTTTACTTCGTTCTTCATCTTTGGACATAGCCGCTACTTTACAACGTTCGGGTTTAGGAATGGTTAACAGCTATGGAGCACCAGGTTCCATTGCATCTTTCCGTTTAGGGGGCATGAGTTCGAACTATGTAACTGTTGAATTAAACGGAGCTGTTTTGAATTCACCAACACTGGGCATGGCAGACCTTTCTCTTATACCGTCCTTTTTTATTCAATCGGCATCGCTCGGAGAACGCAACTTCAGCGGCTTTCAACGCAACGTGGGTTTGGCCGCTACCTTGCGTTTGGAGTCGAGTGTAGCCAGCAGAAACGAAGTCTCAGTCGAAAGCACCGTGAATTCCTTGCAAAACATCTTTTACGGAATGTCTGTTTCAAGAAAGCGCAATCAATGGAAATGGAGCATTCGCGCATTTCAATCAAGAAATGAGAATCGTTTCAGTTACAAGGATATACAGCAATGGGAAGCTCCTGTTGTACTTCAAACAAATAATAACAATATTTCACAAGGTGTGCAAAGCAATCTTGTTTTTGCGGGAAAGAAAAGAACGCATTACTTCAACACCATGGCGGTCAATCGATACGCCTTATTGCCTTCGGTGATGGGTGGAGTAGGTAACTTGAATGCGAATCAGCGAGACGATCTTTTTCAATCCACGTTTTATTGTGAAGGAAAGCGCAAAACTCTTATTTCGTTCATGCATTTTCAATCGAAGCAAGGCGTCTCGGTGATCCTTTCGAATCAAGAATACTCAAGCAATGTTGCTTCAAGTCAAATTCAAACAAGCCTCGTCAATGCCTTTGTGAACGGGTCGCTTCAAATGCGCAGAGCGCTTTTTCAAATTAATCCTACTGCAAGCCTAACGAATCTGCAATACCGCGATTGGAGCCAACAAGTCCAATGGAAAGGAGGTTCCGTGTGGGCTTCATATATTCAAGATATCGCAAAAGGAAAATTGAGAATGGTCTCATGGGTGAAGCCCGAATGGCGCTCCGATCGAAAGCCAATCGTTAGTGGGGAAGTGGGAATGGAACTTCCATACAAAATGAAAAATGTGAGTTCGCAATTTTCTGTTGCAGGTAGCGTGAAATCGCGTATGCCTTCAGCCAATGATTTGTATTGGATTATAGGTGGAAATCCTGAACTGCTGTCGGAAAGGGCTAAATGGATTCAGTTCAAATGGGACAATGAAATGTCCATTCGAAAGGAGATGTCGATTCAATTCCAAATGAATGCGAAGGCTGGTTCAGTTGCAAACTGGATTCAATGGCTACCGTTGCCGGAAGACATTTGGATTGCCAGCAATTTCAAATCTGTTGAAATGAAGCAATTGGAAGGCGTTGTTTCTTGGAAAACAAAATTACACGGAGGTTGGTTGAATCTAACGAGCAGAACAGAATGGACAAGCACAACAGCCAAGAACATCGGGAGTCCAGGCGTTTTCGATATGGTTTATACACCGCGACTTCGAAGCAGTGTATCGGCGCAATACACGCACAAGAGTTGGTCTTTACTTTTTTCAGAGACATTCGTTTCTCAGCGCTATACCGACGAAGGGAATACAAGCTTCTACGCACTTCCAAGCTTCAACTTACTCAATGCCAGTGTGAACAAAGAATGGCAATTCAATAAGAATAAATTATCGCTTCAATTTGAAGTGCAGAACATAACAAACGTTCAATACCAATGGTTGCGCGGTTATGCGTTGCCGGGTCGAGTGTACTCAATCGGATTTAAGTTTTTCATTCACTAAAAAATAACAATTATGAAATTGAAGTTTTTATCTGTTTTACTTTTTTCAGCAATTCTCGTTTCTTGCGACAAATGCAAGACAGAAGAGCCAACAATTGCAGACTATTCTCAAGGGGCATTTATTGTCAATGAAGGTTCATTCGGAAATCTAAACGGAAGCATTACCTGGACACTCAATAATGTATTGGTCTCAAATCCGTTTGCTGAAGCGAATGGAACAGCTTTAGGCGATGTGATTTCAGATTTCGATGTGGTGAATGGAAAGTTCTATGCAGTATCGAATTCAACGGCAAAGGTGATTGTCATGAACGCAACTACGTTCAAAGTTGAGGCTGAAATTACGGGATTTGCTTACCCACGTTCATTTCAATATGTTGGAAATGGAATGGCTGCCGTGACAGATGGCAGTTTAGACGGAGTGGTGAAATGGATTGACCTTTCAACCAACACTATCGCAGCTACAACGCCGGTAGGATTGGGACCTGAAGGTATGTGTGTTTATGCCGATCGATTGTATGTGTGCAACAGCGGTGGATGGGATATTGATAACAGAATTGCTGTGATAGATATTCCGTCGAAGTCAGTTCTCACGTATGTGAATGTCGCAGACAGACCGGTTGAAGTGCAAGTAGACGCAAATGGTTATTTGTGGGCGTTATGCAGCGGAGAGACACAATACAATGCCGATTGGACGCAGATAATAGGGCATACCTCAGCTGCAATTGCAAAAGTGAACACATTGGATAATTCTGTTTCGACATTCGATGTGGGCGTGTTGGGCGATCATCCGTTGCACATGGCGAAAGATGAAACAAACAACAAGATTTACATTGCAAATACCACAGTTTTATCCTTTGATATGCAGTCGAATCTAATGACAGATTTCTTGAGCGTATCATCAAATGGAATTTCTGTGAATCCAACCACACAAGAAGTATGGGTTTGCAGTGAAACGAATTACGCTTCACCTTCAAATGTGAAAGTATACAGTTCAACAGGGACCTACATAAAGGAAGTCGCTGCGGGTATCGCGGCTTGGAAGGTGGAGTTTAATTAACGAAAGAGGAGATTGAGGAAACAAAAAAGCCGCTTCATTGAAGCGGCTTTTTCCATACGTTGAAATATTCTTATTTCTGTTCTACGAAATTTCCATTTTGTTTTACCAAGTGAATGTGAGCAGCCGCAGCCGTTAAGTTCACGTTATTGTTCGACTGACAAACAACCAATCCACCAGTTGTTGTGCGCACACTGTATGAAATTCCAATTAAAGTTCTGTTAGCATCGAACTGAGGAGTGTATTGAAAATCTAAACCTTGTGCAATCATTTCATTTCGCAATTGAAACAATTGCTCGCGAGTTGTGCTTGTTGAAAGTGTAAGGTTCACTTCATTGCTTGAAACAATGTTTTGTGCCATAACAGAACTACCTATTGTAAGCGCTGCAGCAACTAAAAGAGAACGAAGAGTTTTCATGGGTTTTAATCTTTAGACAATTATACAAATAGTTTTTATTTATCGGTGAGCGAAATGAAAAATATTCCATTCGATTTATGAACTATTTTCGCCGCTCATTATAATCCTAACGAAAAGTGAGCCAAAAATTGTCTTCTTCCGAATTGCGTATTCAACTTATGTCATCAGACGAGTCTATTGCACTCGCGGCAATTGAGCAATTGAAATCGAATGGTAAGTCCAGCGCCATAGCTCCATTGCTAGAGGCACTCGCTTCTTCGGAATATGATTCGGTGAAAAGAGAGGCACGCGAAATGCTTTCAGCCATGCGTGTTAAGAATGCAGAAGAGGAATTGGTTCAAGCACTTTTCGATTCGAAGTATAAGAACATTCAAGTGGAAATTCTTCAGTTTTTATGGAGCAATGGCTTCTCTGCAGCCGGACAATTGCATACGTTAGTAGAAGTGGCTATAAAGAACGGTCTTCAAGGCATGTTGGAACTCTTGAGTATACTCGAAGTAGAAGAAGGAGTCTATTCTGAAGAAGAACAACTTGGCGCAATGAGCGTCCTTCGCAGCACCTCTCAAGATAATTTCACAAGAGAAGAGAAAATTCTTTTCAACGACATCCTCCGCGCAATAGACACCCTCATTATTAACGAGTAAACCTCGCGCAGCGTCATCACGTAGTGTCATCAATCGTAGATTGTCATCACAACGTGTTGTGTCATCACGAAGTGTTGTGTCATCGCGAAGCGTTAAATTATCTCACTAACGTAACGGTTCCTTTGTACTCCTCGGCCTCTCCGTTGAATCCTTTGATGGTAGCAACATAACTGTATACGTCATTCTGACAATACGTTTCGTTGTTTCCACGGTGGTCTCCGATCCAAGCATCTGTGATGTTGGTCGAATAATAAACTTCATCACCCCAACGGTCAAATATTCTGATTTCGAAAGAAAGAACACTGCTTGCTTGAACCATAAACACATCGTTCAAACCATCGTTATTTGGAGTGAATGAATTTGGAATGTATAGCAAAGGAGGGAAGGTTATCGTGAAGCTGTTGCTGGCCGTGCAACCGATTGAGTTGGTTACGTTGAAGTATACAGTTGTTTCACCGAATCCATCAAAGGTATAGTTCACGCTTGGATTCGTTAGAACTTCTCCTCCTGGGAAAATCCATTCATATGAACAGTTAACACATGGAGGAGTGTCTACATTAATAAAATCGTAGGTGTACCCGGAAGTATTGTCTGCAGTGAATTGCGCATCAACTGGAATAACATCAACAAAAATGTCTTCCGAAATAAATTGTCCACACATGTCGCTTGCCGTCACCGTATATGTAGAAGGTGAAGTAAGATCAGCATAGGTAGCTGTATTGCCATTGCTGTTGTTCGTCCAAGTATAAGTGAAACCACCTCCACCTCCTGTTGCTTGAGCACTCAATATAGCAGTGCCTAAAACGCAAACAGAAGTGTCTAACGATGCTGTTAAATTTAACGGCGGGTTAGGAATGAAAATCATCAGGGTGTCTGAATCGGTCTGATTACATGCATCAGTGATTATTGCAATAACTTGTTCGTCAACCGGAGTAACAATAGAGAAGGTAGTTCCATTTCCTGCTACAGCATTGTCCACAATCCAATCGAAACTGTTTCCTCCGGAGCCACCAGAAATGATTGGGGTAAGCAAGTTATTATCTAAACATCCTGCAGTAATGTCATTTCCAAGATCAATGAAAACGGGAGGGTTCGTAATGGTAATTGGAACTGAAGCATTCGCTGTAGATCCACATCCGTCTGTAATCGTAAGTCCAATTGTGGTTGATGTTCCTGGTGTTAATGTGTAATTGACACTTGTTGCTGTTGGAGTTCCATTGTTGTTCCATGCATACGACATAGTTCCGCCGCCACCTGTTACAGTTGGCTGAATAGTAAACGGAGTAATGCAGTTTCCAGCTAAAGCAACAGGAAGTGTTACAGCCAATGGTGGCGCTTCAACAGTAATTATAATGTCCTCAGATGTGAATTGTCCGCAACCATCGCTCACCTCAACAAGGACAGTGGCCTGAGAAACAATTCCCGTATTGTCATAGATATTGTCCCATTCATCCCATTCGTAAACATTGTTTGTGTACCAACTGTATGAATAGAATCCATCACCACCTGTCACTGTTGCAGGAATGGTGAAGAAAGTCAAACATGGCGCATTAACAGTGTCAGGAACTGTTATTGCTAGAGGTGGAATATTTAGAGAAACCTGTATTTGGTCAGTGGCCACAAGTCCGCAACCATCTACCACTTCAACATTCACTGTCCCTGGTCCATTCCAAGAACCGAAGAACAACGAATTGCCCCATCCAAAAAGATTCGCACCGTTCTCATCGGTCCACATGTATGTGTATATTCCATCACCACCAGTTGTAGTTGCAGTGATGTTCACACTTTCGTTACAGCCAATTGTAATATCTCCATTGTCAATATTTGTAACCAATTGAGGAAATACCAAAATGTTCACTGGGAAGTTGGTGTTTCCACCTGGCCATCCGCAAGTGTCTGTCACGGTTAAGAAATAGGTGGTTGAATTGAGTGGCGAAACATCGATTGTAGAGGTAGACTCACCCGTGCTCCAGTCGTAGACGTAGTTGCCATAACCGCCAGTTATTGTTGGTTCTAAAGTTGCGGTAACGCCTTGACATAGATCTTGCGGATATCCAGTAACAACAATAGGGTCTGGAACATCGGCCACGAAGAAATTGAAATTACTTACGAGGCCAGAGCCATTGCAAGCAGCCAAGTTCATAATATCCATATTAACCGTTTCAATACCTTCAGTTAGTCCATCGGAAAACGCATCAATAACGAATGAAACAGATGCAACTCCCGGAGGGAAGATAACAGTGTCAGGCATCAAGGTATAGTCGACACCATTCACAGCAGTTCCAGACCATGTAATAATGCACATGTCCTGAATTGAAAGATCACTGACCTCTGGACGAGTAAAAGTCAGAGTCGCTTCTCCGCAGTCTTCAAATAATGTTTCTTCGTTTGGTCCACCCGCATTCAACGTTAAATCAACATCAACAACAGCATTACTCGAGAAAGATCCTTCCTCTAGGATAACTGCTGATTCTAATGCTGTGTCGCTTCCGTCTGCAATAGCCAACTTAATGTGATAGGTCTCACCGCACTGAACTTCCGCCCAAGCTTCCAATGTAACAGTGTATCCGTTCAAATAGATTCCAACGTTCGGCTGGTTGTCCACATAGTAAGAACTGTTCAATACGTTGTTTACAGAGCTAATGGTTATCGGAAGTGGTGGTGTCGTGTTCGGCAATTGAGCAATGTTTACGGCTCCTCCTGGGAATCCTGCCGGTGCGGCATAAGGACCGGTAAGTCCAGGGCCAGAAAGTAAGAAAGCAAAGATGTCGTTGTAAGATGAATTCACCCAAGTCAAGTACTCATCACTTCCGAAAATATAATTGAAACGTAACGTGTCTCCGGTTGGAACGAAGTCAAACTCAAGAATCGCAACGTCGTTCACACTTCCAACTGAAAACGTTTGGCCGATAAGCGGCGGAACCGAGTTTGCAATAGATAAAAGGGCTGCGTCTCCGGAAACTTCACAAGTTCCGTCCAAAAATGCAGTCGAGTTTTGATCCACTATTGTTGCCACAGCTTCCGAAGAAAGGGCTATTCCACCATCAATAGATAATCCAATAGAGTTTCCTCCGGTAATGTATCCAATTTGTTGTGGACATCCAGTGTAGGAAATATTAGTAGCAGCCACACCGCTACCCAATAAGACGTCCTGAACGTATTCTTGAATGGTTAATGTTTGAAGCTGAAGTTGAGCGCTAGCGGCACTTGCCGAGCACAAAAGGGAGATTATGAAAAATAACTTTTTAGTCATGATAAGGTTTTGACATCTACAAGACTACAAAGTTACGCAATTGGTTGCCGCACATTTTATTTTTAATGAGTCTATATTTGTTGAATGGCGCACGATATTCTTGGTTCAGCAATCGAATCTTATTTTCTAGGCAATGATGACACGCCAATTCGTGTTTTTATCAATAAAAATGAAGAGCCGGAAATGTACCCTAGCATTTTTTTTCGTCCGTATAAAAACATGTTGAAATACGAGAAAATTGCATTGAAGGAAAGCCAAGGGAAAGTTCTCGATATAGGCTGCGGTGCGGGGTGCCACGCCCTCTATCTTCAAGGCAAAGGATACGACGTTACCGCTGTAGAAATTTCGAAGAAAAGCGCCCAAGTGGCCGAAGCAAGAGGAGTGGCGAAGGTTATCAGTGAAGATTGGAGAAACTTGAGTTTGAAGAATTTCGACACCGTCCTCGTTCTAATGAACGGAATGGGTCTTGCTGAATCACCGGCCGAACTGAAGATTATGTTTCGGAAATTAAAGGGTTTTTTGAGTAAGTCAGGTTCTATTCTCATAGACAGCACCGATGTTACCTATGCGAAGGCAGATTGGCCTATGCTCGATTCAGAGTATTTTGGTAAGGTTCAGTTTGAACTGAAATACAAAGGGAAAACGCAATGTTTTCCCTGGTTGTTTATCGACTTCGAAACAGCTGT
>JBILTL010000179.1:0-2899 GCA_044371535.1 Flavobacteriales bacterium
TAATCCGGAGAAGAAAATGTCCAACATGTTAGGCGCTCCGCCAATCACAACCTTACGCGTACCACCTTTTATTAGACCCAGTTTTTCTTTTCTATTAAGTTCTAATGTTAGCGTGTAACTCGCCGCTATAAATGCCAAGGCTACAAAAAAACCAAAGCTGTTTAGCATTTTCGCCCAAGACCATTCGACACCGAACCAATCGTAGAAGGCATGATATAAAGTTGGATACATTCAGCGAAGATAATAAGGGAATGTAAAGGCTAACGCGAATAAATAGACATTACATCTCGACTGCACTTCAAGATTTGGTAATCTACAATTCATGCTGCCTTCATCTTAGACGAGTTAGTTTGTAAAAAAAAACAATCATGTTTAAAAAAGTAAAAATTCAATTCTTGCTAGACGGAAACATGCAAGAATTAATCACGAAGATTGTTGATCTTAAGAAAGAGAAACAAGAAGAGATTATTTACACTGAATGCAATCAACGTATTCCTATTCAGCGATTAATTTCTATCAACGGTCTCTCGTTCGAAATCTAATCAAAACTCATTTTTAGACAAGCGTTCCGCAATTAGATTTGTAGAAACACCTTGTTATGTCGAAAGATTTTCCAATGGGCATTCCTTCTGTGGATCTTGCTCAATTCTTAAACGGCACTGCCGAAGAGAAACAACAATTTGTAAATGCGCTTGGACAAGCGTATGAAGAAATTGGATTTGTTGCGGTTAAAAATCCGCTTATCGCAGACGACACCATTGCTCACCTTTATCAAGTCGTTCAAGACTTTTTCGCCCTACCTGCTGAAGTAAAAGCGAAATACGAAAGAGAAGAACTTGCCGGTCAACGTGGCTATACAAGCTTTGGTAAGGAACACGCGAAAGATTCAAATGCCGGAGATTTAAAAGAGTTTTGGCACTTCGGACAAGAAGTTACCGATGGAGATTCCATCAAATCAAATTATCCCGCAAACATTCATGTTACCGAACTCCCTTCGTTTTTCGAAGTAGGTATTCAAGCATACAAAGATTTAGAAAACACCGGCAAACATTTGCTTCGCGCCATAGCGTTGCATTTAGGCCTAGAGGAAAACTGGTTCGACGCGCACATTCACAACGGCAATAGCATCCTTCGTCCCATTCATTATCCACCCATTACTTCCGAACCGAAGAACGCTGTGCGCGCCGGACAGCACGAAGACATAAATTTAATTACACTTCTTATTGGCGCAAGCGCTGAAGGATTGGAAGTGTTGAATAAGCAAAATGAATGGGTGGCTGTTACGGCATTACCCGATCACATAGTCGTGAACGTTGGCGATATGCTTGAACGTTTAACAAATAACAAATTGAAAAGCACCACGCACAGAGTTGTAAACCCTCCGCGTGAAAAGTGGAGCACTCCACGATTCAGTATTCCGTTCTTCCTTCATCCAAGAATGGAAATGAAACTCGACTGCCTGCCATCGTGTGTGCCTGCTGGAGAAGAGCCTGCCTTTGCTCCCATTGTTGCAATTGATTTTTTGAACGAGCGCCTTGCTGAAATCGGATTGATCAAATAATGAAGGTTCGCATCAAACAAAACGCGCTTCGCTTTCGCATCACTGAAAAGGAAGCGGAGCAATTGAAGAAGAGCAAAGCGGTTGAAGTTAGCTGCATCATCTTTCACGGTGTTGAACTAGTCTTCCGCATTTTCCCTTCGAAAGATCAATTGAGTGAAATGATCTGGAATGCGCCTGAAGTGGAATTGCACATTCCCGATTACGAGATGCAAGCTTTCCTCTCTTCAAATAAAGAGTCGTGGCACAAAGAATTCACCATCGACGGAAAACTCCTGTTATTATCGGTTGAAAAAGATTTGGCTTACTTTCGAAACGGATTTCAAGCTTAATTTTTTTTCATGTTAAACGATTACTTCGGAAGAACACTTACGTATGCGCGCCTTGCTGTTACAGACAAGTGTAACCTGCGTTGTACTTATTGCATGCCCGAAGAAGGTTTAAAGTGGTTGAAGAACGCGCAATTGCTTTCTACTTCCGAATGGAAAAAAATGTTGGAAGTGCTTGCCGCAAGTGGAATTACGAAGATTCGTTTTACCGGTGGTGAACCCACTTCTCGTGGAGACTTCTTCGAAATAGCCGAACACGCCTTTCAAATGAAAGCCTTTCATTCCATAGGCATTACCACGAATGGAACCTTCAACGAGAAAAATTCAGAACTGTTTTTTCAATTCCCTTGGGACGGTGTTAACCTGAGCATCGATTCCTTGAATGCCGAACGTTTTCACTCCATGACCAAGCGCAATGAAGTGCACAAAGTGCAGCAAACATTGGAGCTACTCCTTCAACATAAAATAAAAACAAGCATTAACGCAGTTATACTTGAGCATCACAACGAAGAAGATATCTTCGAACTTGCGCAACTTACCAAAGACAAAGATGTTCGTGTGCGTTTCATTGAAGAGATGCCTTTTAACGGGAAAGAATATCACCATGCGGTGAAATGGAATTGGAAGAAGTTAGAACAAGAACTCACGTCACACTTTCCCACTTTAACTCCGGTTCCCTTCGAAGCCGGAGCTACTGCGCAGAATTACACCATTGAAGGACACCAAGGTCAAGTTGGAATTATTGCGGCCTACAGCAGAACTTTCTGCGGGACATGCAATCGCATTCGAATTACACCCGAAGGATTCGTGAAGTCGTGTTTGTACGCTCCGCCCTCACTCTTGCTTCGCACGTTACTTCGTGAAGGAAAAACGAATGAAGAAATTCAACATGCGTTGGAAGCTGCGTGTTTAACCAAACCGAAAGATGGATTTGCAGCAGAAGAAATGCAAGTCACAAAAAACTTTCAGAGTATGGCCTCTGTTGGAGGTTAGAATTTGTAAAACGAAAGCA
>JBILTL010000180.1:0-2885 GCA_044371535.1 Flavobacteriales bacterium
GACTGAAATTGCTGCGGTGAAGGAAGCCCTTCAACCGACAGAAACGTTGTTCGTGGTCGATGCCATGACTGGGCAAGATGCTGTAAATACAGCGAAAGCGTTTCATGACCGATTGAATTTCGACGGGGTTATTCTTACGAAGTTAGACGGTGACACCCGTGGTGGAGCTGCGTTAAGCATTAAGAGTGAAGTTAACAAACCGATTAAGTTTGTTGGTACTGGAGAGAAGATGGATGCGCTCGACGTGTTCTATCCCGAGCGTATGGCTAGCCGTATTCTTGGAATGGGTGACGTTGTTTCCTTGGTTGAAAAGGCTCAAGAGCAATTCGACGAAGAACAAGCCAAGCGCCTTGAAAAGCGAATTAAGAAAGACCAATTCGATTTCAATGACTTCCTAGAACAAATAGGACAGATCAAGAAAATGGGAAGCATGAAAGACCTCATGGGTATGCTTCCTGGAATGGGTCAATTGAAAAACGTGGATGTGAATGACGATGCGTTCAAATATGTTGAAGCCATTATTCACAGTATGACTCCGGCTGAACGTTCTAACCCAAGCATGATCAACCCTTCACGCAAGGCACGTATTGCAAAAGGATGCGGACGTCCGCTTGAAGAGGTGAACAAACTTATGAAGCAGTTCGATCAGACGCGTCAAATGATGAAGATGTTCACCAACAAGAGCCAAATGGCTGCCATGATGAAGCAAGCGAACCAAATGAAAGGAATGAAAAGATAATGGAAGCACTCGCAGGAACTCAATTCACTTTCCCGAACCAAACGCACTTTTACAAGGGCAAGGTTCGCGATGTATACAGCATTGGTGCTGATCTTTTGGTAATGGTTGCATCGGACAGAATCTCTGCATTCGACGTGGTTTTGCCTCGAGCTATTCCTTTCAAAGGACAGGTCTTGAATCAGATTGCAGAACGCATGTTGAATGAAACGGCCGACATTGTTCCAAACTGGAAGTTGGCTTCTCCTGATCCAAATGTCACCATTGGAAAACGCTGCGAACCCTTCGCAGTAGAGATGGTCATTCGCGGTTATTTAACAGGACATGCTTGGAGAACATACAGCAGTGGGCTTCGCACGTTGTGCGGCGTTTCACTTCCGGAAGGATTAAAAGAACACGACAAGCTTCCCTCTCCAATTATAACACCTTCAACGAAAGCTTCTGAAGGTCACGACGAAGACATTAGTCGCGAAGAAATTATAGCGCAAGGAATCGTGTCTGCTGAAGACTACGCCATTCTTGAAAAATATACCCACGCCCTTTATGAGCGCGGAACTGAATTGGCTTTAAAGCGCGGATTAATTCTCGTTGACACGAAATACGAATTCGGAAAGCACAACGGTGAAGTGGTTCTTATGGACGAAATTCATACCCCCGACTCTTCTCGTTATTTTTATGCTGAAGGCTATGCCGAGCGTCAGGCTGCTGGCGAAAAGCAACGCCAACTTTCGAAAGAATTCGTTCGCGAATGGTTAATCAGCGAAGGCTTCATGGGCAAGGAAGGCCAAGAAGTACCTGCCATGTCAGATTCATGGTTGGAAGAAATCAGCAACCGCTACATTGAACTTTTCGAAAGGGTTACCGGCGAATCGTTCATAAAGCAAGATTATTCGAACGTTGAAAACCGAGTAGAAGGCAATATTATCAAGGCTTTGCGCACCCTTCAACCCTAATTTATTTCAGTTCATATCTTACTGAAATAGAAAGGTCGTTTTTGGAAGAAATACCTATCTTTGAGGCCGTATTTTCAAACGAAAGCGATGGACGATAATTCTTATCTCGGCAATGCCGACGTGAACACGATTGAAGCGCTGTATAACCAATACCAGCAAGATCCCTCTTCTCTAGATATTTCTTGGAGACGTTTTTTTGAAGGATTCGAATTTCAACACTCCTCTTTTCCTGTTCTCTCAAGAGACACTGCATCTATCGGCGACGATGGCATGCACAAGGAATTCAAGGTAATTAACTTGATTAACGCATACCGCCAACGCGGTCACCTTTTCACCCACACCAATCCAGTTCGTGAGCGCAGAAAGTATTCTCCGGACTTAAGCATTGAAAACTTCGGTCTTACCAAAGCAGATTTAGAATCTGTTTTTCATGCCGGTGTTGAAGTGGGATTGGGCGATGTGAAATTGAAAGACATCATTGCGCATTTGCAATCTTGCTACTGCGAAAGCATTGGCGCAGAGTACATGTACATCCGCGACCCTGAAAAAATTCAATGGTTGCGTTCTCGACTTGAAGCGGTGAAAAAGACTCCGTTCACTTCGGAAGAGAAGAAGCAAATCTTCGACATGGTGAACAAGGCAACCACCTTCGAACAATACATTCAACGCAAGTTTGTTGGACAAAAGCGTTTCAGTGTTGAAGGATGTGAGGCCGTGGTTCCGGCCATGGACTATATGGTTAGAGACGGCGCCGATAAAGGCGTTTCAGAATTTGTAATTGGAATGGCTCACCGTGGCCGCTTGAACGTCTTAACCAACATTATGGGCAAACCGCAAGAAGAAATTTTTGCCGAGTTTGAAGGAGTAGCCTTCGACGACGAAGGATTGTTCGATGGCGATGTGAAGTACCACTTCGGTTATTCAATAGATCGTGTGACTCCGAATGGGAACAACGTTCACTTGACCCTATGCCCTAACCCTTCTCACTTGGAAGCGGTGAATCCAGTGGTGGAAGGATTAACCCGTGCGAAAATTGACCACTACCTTCATTCCGAAAATAAAATTGTTCCCGTGCTGATTCACGGAGACGCTGCAATAGCTGGACAAGGTATCGTTTATGAAGTGGTTCAAATGGCGCAATTAGACGGTTACCGCGCAGGTGGTACTGTTCACATTGTGACCAACAACCAAGTCGG
>JBILTL010000197.1:0-2825 GCA_044371535.1 Flavobacteriales bacterium
TTGTTGTAGTTCTTTGAATCACTAAAAACGTTTTTACGCCGGTGTAGCTCAGCTGGCCAGAGCAGCTGATTTGTAATCAGCTGGTCGGGGGTTCGAATCCCTCCACCGGCTCCATAGGGGAGATACTCAAGCGGCCAACGAGGACAGACTGTAAATCTGTTGGTGTACACCTTCACAGGTTCGAATCCTGTTCTCCCCACTCTTTACGGCTAATAGGGTGGATAATGACTGTCGGTCACTTAAAAGCGGGAGTAGCTCAGTTGGTAGAGCATTAGCCTTCCAAGCTAAATGTCGCGAGTTCGAGCCTCGTCTCCCGCTCTACTTCCCCATCAGCCGTTGTAGCTCAGGGGTAGAGCACTTCCTTGGTAAGGAAGAGGTCAGGGGTTCAAATCCCCTCAACGGCTCTACAGAGTAGTTTAAGAAAATTTTAGCGTAAACGTGCTAAGTGATTTAAGTCTTGCAATTGAACAAATAGAAAAGGCTATTAAATTAAAGCGATAAAAAAACACAAAAAAAACAACCAATGGCTAAAGAATCATTTGACCGTTCCAAACCCCACGTGAACATTGGAACTATTGGTCACGTAGACCACGGTAAAACTACGTTAACTGCTGCCATCACCAATGTTTTGGCTAATGCAGGTTTAGCAGAGAAGCGTGATTTCGCTTCTATTGACAACGCTCCAGAGGAAAAAGAGCGTGGTATCACCATTAACACTGCGCACGTTGAGTACGCTACAGAAAACCGTCATTACGCTCACGTTGACTGTCCAGGTCACGCCGATTACGTTAAGAACATGGTTACTGGTGCTGCTCAAATGGACGGAGCTATCTTAGTTGTTGCAGCTACGGATGGTCCAATGCCACAAACTCGTGAGCACATTCTATTAGGTCGTCAAGTTGGAGTTCCACGTATCGTGGTATTCATGAACAAAGTTGACATGGTAGATGATCCAGAATTGTTAGAGTTAGTTGAAATGGAAATTCGTGAATTACTTTCATTCTACGAATACGACGGAGACAACACTCCAGTTATCCAAGGTTCTGCTTTGGGTGCATTAAACGGTGACGCTAAATGGGTTGCTACAGTTATGGAATTAATGGCTGCAGTTGACTCTTGGATTCCAATCCCTCCTCGTGAAACTGAGAAACCATTCTTGATGTCAGTTGAAGATGTATTTACGATCACTGGTCGTGGTACTGTTGCAACTGGACGTATCGAGCGCGGTGTAATCAACACAGGTAACGAGGTTGATATCATTGGTTTCAACGAAGAAAAATTGAAGTCAGTTTGTACTGGAGTTGAGATGTTCCGTAAGATTCTTGACCGCGGAGAAGCAGGTGACAACGTAGGTTTATTGTTACGTGGTATTGAAAAGTCTGATATCCGTCGTGGTATGGTTATCTGTGCTCCAGGTTCAATTAGCCCTCACACTGAATTCAAAGCTGAGATCTACGTATTGAAGAAAGAAGAAGGTGGACGTCACACTCCATTCCATAACAAATACCGTCCACAGTTCTACTTCCGTACAACTGACGTAACTGGAGAGATTTCTCTTGATGCTGGTCGCGAAATGGTACTTCCTGGAGATAACGTATCTATCACAGTTAAGTTGATTGCTCCTATCGCAATGGACAAAGGTCTTCGTTTCGCTATCCGCGAAGGTGGCCGTACCGTTGGTGCTGGACAAGTAACTGATATCATTAAGTAATATTTACTACACATAGTGAAGGCGGAAACTGCATAAGTTTCTGTCTTCACTTTTGACATTTATAGAAACAACCTTACGGGCGTAGTTCAATGGTAGAATAGCGGTCTCCAAAACCGTTGATCTTGGTTCGAGTCCAGGCGCCCGTGCGAAAATTAAAAGTTATGGCAGCAATTATCACATACTTGAAGGAATCATACGATGAGTTGATGAACAAAGTAACTTGGCCTACTTGGAAGGAATTACAAGAAAGCACTGTACTTACATTCATTTCAATTCTTGTATTGGGAGCTTTGATTTTCTTAATGGACTTCGCCTTTGGTAAAGGAATCATTAAGATGATTTATGATTTTATTGCCTAACTTAACAACTCGGAATAATGAGCGACATTGAAAAAAAGTGGTACGTGGTTCGCGCCATTAGCGGGAAGGAAAAAAAGGTAAAGGAATTTATTGAGAGCGAAATAAAAGCTCGTGGTCTTCAAGATTACGTAAGCCAAGTTCTTATTCCAACCGAGAAAGTATTCCAAATCCGCAATGGTAAGAAAGTGAGCAAAGAACGCAGCTACCTTCCGGGTTATGTCTTAATCGAAGCTAATCTAATCGGAGAAGTACCTCACATTATTCGTAACGTTACAAACGTAATCGGATTCTTAGGTGCTGAGAAGAGAGGTGAGCCTATCGCTTTACGTTTGTCTGAGGTGAATAGAATCTTAGGTAAGGTAGATGAGTTAGCTGAGACTGGTGAAGAGTTAAACATTCCATTTGTAGTTGGAGAGAACGTTAAAGTTATTGACGGACCGTTCAACAACTTCAGTGCAATTGTAGAAGAGATTAACGAAGACAAGAAGAAGTTAACTGTTAGTGTTAAGATTTTTGGACGCAAGACTCCTGTGGAGTTGAGCTATATGCAAGTAGAAAAAGAATAAACGCGCTTTTGGTGTTTAACGTAATCTTATAAGGTTACGCTTCGCTTCCCGTTAAGCACCGAAACAAAATAAATAAAATAAGTAATATGGCGAAAGAAGTAGCTGGTTTTGTAAAGCTGCAAATCAAAGGAGGCGCCGCTAACCCTGCACCACCAGTAGGACCTGCATTAGGTTCTAAAGGTGTAAACA
>JBILTL010000073.1:0-9911 GCA_044371535.1 Flavobacteriales bacterium
GTCTGAAATACTTCCTTCCATTACACGTTTGCCTTCCATGTTATAGACCGAGTAAGGAACATTGTATGCACCTTCCCATTTAACAGTTAAGTAATCAGTTGTTGGATTCGGAAACACTGCGAATTGAGGAGCAGTAGCTTCCAATACACTTATGGTCTGCGCAGATACCAAAACACCGCTATTTGCTCCAGCCGTGTAATTCACTTGAACCAATGGAACCAAATGTTCTTGGACCAAGAACTTATATTCAATTGCTTCTGGACGATCGAACTGAAAACCGAAGCCAAGAAGATCTACGTAGATTGAATCAGAAGCATTGATGGTTGTCTTCACGCGAAGCGCTTGATAAGAAGTCCCGAAAAAATTCACAGTACCCCAACCGTCGACTTCATTCACTCGTGTCTGATTTGTTTTTCTGTATCCCAATGTTGGAATTTGAATCACTTGCTCTGACACGCTCGTGTGCAAGTCTCCAAAGGTTACTGGATAATCATACACTACATCAACCGGGCTTGCCTGCTGAGGAATAGGAATACCGCTCACGGTTGCGCCCACACCCACAATGGCATACCTGCTATTGCTGTTTTGATAGTATGAATAGATATCTTCCAAAGTCACAGGTAAGCCTTGAAGATTTCCTCCCAATTCTGCTAAGCCAACAGCAAAATCAGAATTGTGTTCAGAGTCAAAAGGACTATTAAAAAATATTTGATAAGCAAAGGGAGTCGTTGAAATATCTACACATTCTGTTTGCTGAACAGTTCCACTGAGCGTAAGATTCGACTCGTCGAAATTCCAAACATGATTCGGACCTGTATCTCCTTCGTCGAAGCTTCCAACATAAGTAGCGTTTTCTTGAGAGAGAATATCGCCACCCAAAGGCAAATGATTTTTAGTAATTGTAATTTGGGCGCTCAGAGAAAACGGAATCACAAAAGAAACAGCAAGTAAAAGTTTTTTCATTTCAATAAGGTTGTGTAACGAAGGTATAAAATTTAGTTAATATGTTGTGAGCAAAATTTTCAAGTTGCTTGTCACACGCCCAAGTAAGCAGAGTACTTTCGTTGGAAAGCTTAACCAAAACTTTTTGAGATTTTAAACATGGATAAATACGATTTCGTAATCTTAGATATCATTCAGACTTTTCGCAAGAACAACAAAAGTCAGTACATTAAACTCAACCAATTAGAGGCTAATTTTTGGACTCGCATTCAGCGCGACGCCGCTCACCAAACTCACAGCACACAGCTCGGAGAACGTGTAACTAAATTGTATTTGGAAGGATATATCGTAAACAAAGGTGGGCTTGGTTACAACGTAACCAAGAAAGGAAAGGAACAAATTGTTGTCCTTTCAAATTTGGAAGAGACGGTTTAAAGCATATCGTTCGCCAAATTCGCCAACTCACTTCTTTCTCCTTTTTCAAGTGTGATGTGACAATACAAATCTTGTCCCTTCAAACGATCGATCACATAAGACAAACCATTCGATTGCTCATCTAAATAAGGTGTGTCTATTTGACGAACATCTCCGGTTAAAATCACCTTTGTGTTTTCTCCAGCGCGCGTTATGATTGTCTTTACTTCATGTGGCGTCAGGTTTTGAGCTTCATCGATTATAAAGACACAATTCGAAAGACTTCTTCCGCGAATGAAAGCCAGTGGTGTAATCATTATTCTGCCATCGGCTTGCATTTCATCAATCACTTTTCGTTTCTTTTCGTTTTCAGAATATTGTTTCTTAATAAAATTCAAATTATCGAAAAGCGGTTGCATATATGGAGAAACCTTCTCTTCTGCATCTCCTGGAAGGAAACCAATGTCTCTGTTTGAAAGTGGGATAATAGGACGTGCTAAAATCAACTGGTCAAAACCGTTTCTCATTTCCAATGAGCCTGCTAAGGCCAGTAAGGTTTTTCCTGTTCCTGCTACCCCTGAAATTGTGATTAATTTAATTTCCGGATTCATAATCGCATGTAGGGCGAATGCTTGCTCTGCATTCTTCGGCTTAATGCCCATTGCATATACCTTATCGATTCGCTCAAGGTTTTTCGACATGCCTCCATGAAATGCAAGCGCGCTGGAAGTTCCTGACTTCAATACATAAAAATGATTGTTGTGTTTTTCTTTTCCTAAAATCTTAGCGTCTTTAAGTTCGCCTGCTGTGTAAAGTTTTCGAATGGCCTCTGCCGAAACGTTTTCAAGCACACTGTATCCTCTGTAAGACGTAACACTATCTTTTACTTTACCCGTCTTGTAATCTTCTGCAACAATATCCAAAGCTTTTCCTTTGATGCGAAGGTTTATGTCCTTCGTAACCAATACAACCTTGCTTCGCTTTTCTTGCTTTTGAAGAACGATTGCTGCGTTTAAAATCTTGTGATCATTTTTCTTCGACTGGAAAATAGATTCTGCATCGTCTTGCGATTCTAAATCAATGTCGAGAATAATTTTAAACTTCCCTCCATGTCCATTTCCCAATGGTATCCAGGTATTCAAGGTATCGGCTTCAGACAAACGATCGATGATACGAATCGTTTCGCGTGCTTCGAAATTCTTGTTTTCATTTCCTACCTTAAACTTGTCCAACTCTTCCAAAACCGTGATCGGAATGGCTACGTAGTTGTCTTCAAAATTGTTAATACTGTTGTGATCGTGCAGAAGAACTGAGGTATCCAACACATAAATTTTACGCTGTTTTCTTGGAGCCATATTCGTTAGGTTTTGACGAATATATTCCCTTCAATCATTCAACCTGAAAAATCCAATGTCGAGTTATTAACTAACTTGAATGAACCGATTTCGAAAAAACTTAACACTGCGATAAAGGAGAGACAACAGTAGCAACAGCATGAGCACGAGGCCTATACCTCCTTCGTCGAGTTGCTTTGAAAGTCCCTTTCCAACTATATCTGGACTGTTAAAAAGAAAGGGAAACGATGCTAAAACGAGTATTGCCGCACCAAACAATTTCCCTTTTTTATTCCATGTTGAAATGGTAATGAGCATCATCAAAAAGAAAGGCATTGCCCACAAGAAATGTTCGGTGTCTGTGTGTGTTAAAACGGGAATTAACGCAAGAAGAATAAGCGCTTCATTCGATTGAAATCCTTTCCCAATATTCTTCCAAATAAATTTTAAGTATGACAGACCTGCAATGGCTAACCCAATAAGCACAGCAGCAATCGGAATCACTGCCATGTGCACAGAAGACAATGTTTTCTGAATGAAGAAATAGATGGTATTCGGACTGTGATCCAATTGTACGTTGTGCGCTTGAACGGCTTTCAGCCATTGCGTATGAAGGACACCAAATCTATTCGGAACGCAAACGAATAAGGTGATTGCCATTCCTACTAATCCGATTATTGTAAACAGCAGAACCTTCCATTCTTTTTTCAAAATGAAATATGGAAGGAGAATTAAAAAATGAATCTTAAAGCACAGGACAATTGCATATATCAATCCCGCTTTGGCATGCTGCTTATTCTCAATCGAGCGAACGGACCAAAGCGTTAACAGAAGAAGAAGCGCATTGACATTTCCCAAAAACAATTCGCGTTCAAGTTGATCTCCGAAAAACAAAACCGTAACAATCAAAAAGAACCACACTTCCTTTCCCCATTCATACGACTTGAAAAATGTCTGTTTGAATTCATTCAACAACAAAAGAATAATGCCCGTATTAATCAGATAAAACAAAACAGCGGCTACGTCATACTTCAACAACGCAAAAGGAAGAAAGGGAACTAAAATTTCCGGAGAGTACTTGTAGAATCCGCTCGACAAACCGAAAGCCTTGCCATACACTTGCTCTCCGTTCATGAGCGCATCTGCAGCACCGTAGTACACATTGAAATCGCTCAACTGAAAACGATTGTTGATAAAGAGCAGCACGAGGTATAAAACAGGAAGGAGCGCGAACCATCGCGCTCCTTTCCAAAAATATTTAAATTCTTCTTTCAGCATTTCTTACTTCACCATCACACTCACTCGCTCTTGCTTTCCGTTTCTGTTCGTTACATGTAAAACATAGAATCCAGGAGACAAGGTTGAAATGTTCAACACATTCGTCACATTGTTTTCAAGCATTACCAACTTTCCTGTTGCATCGAATGCTTTCACTGTTTTCAATTCGTTTACATTCGAGAAGAAAATTTCTTGATCTGCTGGTTGCGGATAGACGCTGAAAGTATTTTCATTCAATTCATTCACTCCAACAACCATTTGTGCAACTGAGCTGTTCAAGCAACCGTTGCTAATTCCTGCATAGATGAACGTTCCATCAGATACAATTCCCGTTACGTCGAAAAAAGGAGTAGTGATGCCTTCCAATTCCGTGTAGGTAAATCCACCATCAACAGAAACAAACCAAGACACCAACCAACTTGGGTCGTAGTTATCGATACTTACAATCGAACCGTTTTGTGAAATGAACGGCTCATTTGGCATGATATCAGAAATTGGAAAAGTACCCAAGGTGTATTTCGCTGTGAAGCCATCGATGGTTTCTTGAACCAACTTCACGGTGTAGTTTCCTGGAGTTGTATAAGAATAAACATCTGTCGCATTCGCTGGAATTGTATTGCCATCGCCCATTTCGTAATAAGCATTAGCCACATTCATGTTCACTTGCGATTGATTCTCCAATGTAATTGTTCCGCAGAAAACCGTGTAGTCCAAATCGGCCTTTACTTGAGAGAGCATACATTGTTGTGCACCTCTGTCATTTGCTTCTTCCAAGAAGTTCACCGTGCAGAATTGTTGGAATGAATTTCCACCTAAGAACACCCAAGAATCCAATGCTGAATCTGAAGCATCTGTTATTGCAAGTGTTATGTGATATGTTTCGCCCACTACCAAACCACCTATTGCTGCATTCATTGGCACAGTATACCCATCGCAATATAAATTTGGAATAAGTAACGTTGAATTATCGTTGTATAAAGTTGCGTTGGTATCTGCGTTAATGGTATTGATACTCACCGGAGTGTTTGTGCCTGGCACAAGAGCAAGGTTCACAGCACCGTTGGTAAATGAACCAGCGATTCCGGGACCGTTAACGAAGAAGCCAAAGATGTCGTTGAAGCTACTTCCCACCCATTCCGGATATTCGGCAGAACCGAACACAAATTGAAAGGTCATGGAATCGCCTGTTGCGATGAAATCGAAATCGAGCTGAGCTAAGTCGTAGGTTGGAAAACCTGTCAATCCAGACAAATCAGGATTGCTAATCGTATTCGACCAATTCCCTCCAGGCATATTACTACCGTTACTTACCGAGGCAGCAATACCCGTAGATAGAACTAACCCTTCATTAATACCCAGAGACACAGAATTGCCACCTGTCAGCAAACCCATTTGCGCTGAGTCACCTATGAATGTGATGTTGTTTACAAAGATTCCGTTCGCTAAAAACAAATCTTCTACTGCAGAAGTTTGATCTGAGATAGAATCTACATTGAACTGCGCTTGGCTTGAAAGAGCTGAAGCGGCGAATAAAACAGAATATAAAAATTTCTTCATGACTTAGGTTTTCAAAATGACTCGGAGGCGAGTCATTTGGTTGTCTAAGTTAAGGCAAATCAGAAAATAGAAAAAACTATTTCGCAAGTTCTCCGAAACGCTTTTTGAATTTCTCGAGCTTCGGTGTAATCATAATTCTGCAGTACGGCTGCTCCCCGTTCAATGCGTAGTAATCTTGATGGTAATTCTCTGCCTTGTAGAAATTGGTGAACTCAGTAACTTCAGTTACAGCATTCGCTCCCCACTCGCCTGTTTCATTAATGGCTTGAATGGCCTTCATTGCCAAATCTTTTTGCTTTTCGTTGTGATAAAAAATCGCAGAGCGGTATTGTGTTCCTGAATCTGGACCTTGTCTGTTCAGAGTTGTTGGATCATGCACAACGAAAAAGATTTCAAGCAATTGAGAAAAAGAAACTTTTCTTGGATCGAAAGAAATCTGAACGGCTTCAGCGTGTCCTGTCGTTTCGTTGCAAACCTCTTTGTAAGATGGATTTTTAATGAATCCGCCTGCGTAACCCGACTCTACTTTCGTTACTCCATTTACGTTAGCGTACACCGCTTCCACACACCAAAAGCAACCTCCCGCTAGCGTTGCTACTTCCAACGAATCGTTCATTTCAACTTTCATAATTTCTCCTTTGGGATTTTCCTTGTTCGATTGGGCGCATGAAGCTAGAGCAATCATGAACAAGGGTAAGATTAATTTTAATTTCATCGGAATTCGAGTTTCCATAACTCAACTACAAATTAGAATAAATGTTGTTCACGCATGGAACGAATTCGCGTTCCTACTTGAATTTTTTGCAACACTTTTTTTCCTCTGACAACTTCGCCGAATTCGGTGTAGCGTCCGTTCAGATTAGGGGTATAGGCCAGCGTAATGAACCATTGTGCACTTTCCGTGTGCTTTCCTGCACTCGCCATTCCAATATGAAGTGGCGCAAAGTTGTGACCCATAAATTCCGAAGAAACAACATAAGGCATTCCACTCATTCCATCTCCGCGTGTGCATCCGGCTTGAACCACGAAATTCGGAACAACACGATGAAAAGCAATACTGTCGTAGTAATGCTGATCGCACAACTTCAACAAATTTGCAACACTTTCAGGAGCGTTCATTCCATTGAGTTTAATCACAATTGTTCCCACATTTGTTTTTAACTTCACCTTACACGATTGATTCTTTTTCCATTCTTTTTCGGAAGGAAAAGGACGTGTTACTTCTTGCATTCTGACCAAAACCTTTTCTTCCATCTGTGTGGCGTTGTATGCATCTAAAAGCGCGTTATACGTCTCCACAGTCTCTGTTTTTTGAAACAGCGGAAGAGCCTGTTTGATAGTAGTGCCTAGAAAGGCATTTCCTTTTACACGTTCAGCATTCTCAACAGCCCAAGTGGCTAGAAGAGAGATTACACCTGCATCCTGAGAAGTCCACAACACCGCGAACCAACCTGGAAATAACATTTCATTGTATTTCGGATTGCTCTTCGCGTATTCGAGCACACATTCGGTAATGGCGTATTGCAAAGCCGGCGGCGCAGTTGGGAAGTCATTTATAACCAACGTGTCAATGAACAAATAAGAGTTCGACATCTGACGCACCCAGAGTATTCTATGAAACAAATCTTCTGCCTCTGAATATCTATGCATGATGAAATTCTGCGCATCGGGATGTCCGTTTTCATTCCACACACCGGCCAACTCTATTTGCTCGCGGCTATTTTCAGGCATGGCACGCAAGACTTCTCGAATCTGATCAAAATCGAATTGATTGAAATGAATACCCACTCGCATGTAGTTGAAGGCGCTTGCTTTCTTTTTCAAGTCAACCCAAAAAATATTTGAAATGAAAGTCGAATCCTTAGCCAGCATAACTTGAATTGCTGGCTCCGCTATTTGCTCGTCTTCGCTGCAAGCTAAATCATTGAGTAACGTCCACCATTCATATCGACTCGCTAATCTTCCAAATTGAATACGAACGTATTTCGACTTTTCATTTTCAACCCAACGCTTCACCTTTGATTTGTAGAGCGTATCGCTCGGTGCATTTCCAGATAGAAAATTATAGTCTGTTCTCGCAAGGACTTGCGCTAAAGCCACTCGCGCTTCTTCTTCCCAATTTAAAATTTCATCACGACTTAAGATGGATTTCACAAAATCGCTTTGATTGATTCTCTTGTGTGCCGCTAGTGCCAAGCATGCATATTGATTGTGAGGCACTGACGAATTCTTGGCATAAGCATCTTCCAAACGAATACCCAACGAAGCGGTTTCGTGCATTGATTTACCCAATGCTATCCAGCATTCCTTGACTAATTTCTGATTTGGAACATTTAGAATCGTTGTCTGTAAAGCCTCAATTTGTTGCACATTGGAGCCTTCAATTTGTCCCAATGCATAAGCCGCAGCAGCCATAGTTTCATAGTGCTTTGGCAGCGTAACTGAATTTCTTAAATTGAAAAGCAGAAAAATCAAATCTTGAATATGCTCTGCCTTTCCCCAAGTAGCGGCCTGCTGTGCGGCTCGAAGTTGAATGTCGTAATCGGAAGATTTCAATCCCTCGGCAAGCGATGCTCCTCGCGATTCGCTGAGACGTAAATCGAACTCGTAAATTTTATTTTGAGAAAGAATCGAAGAAGTAAAAAGAAAAAACGCACTTAAAAAAAGAAGAACTCTCATTATTTTTCTACCATTGGAACAGAAACGTTCAATTGAAAATACACCATCTCGTTTTCCATAAGATCGAAACGATATGACCAACCTTTCTCGGCTTTTTTAGCAATCGTAAGAAGACCAAGACCAGCACCACCTTTGTCGCTAAGACCTTCATCTTTTAAACGCTGACGAATTTTAGAACGAAGATCTACTTTATCGAATTCCGTGAGCATTTCTAGGCGACGCATCAATGCTCTTGCGGCAGAAACAGTTAGCATATTTCCTGTACACAATCTGAAATAATCTCCTCCCTTGGCAACAACAGCATAGGCATTCATTAAACCATTATCGCCGCGCTCTCCATGAATTGATATGTTCTGCAACATTTCAACTAAAACAGTTACAACGCACTTGGTTGTTTGACGTAGCTCCTTTCTATTGATGTCGGTGCAAGAAATTGCTTCGAGAATATGCTCGTTTCTATTTGGAGTAAAATCGCCGAAGTGAGCGAATACCAACAACTCTGAATTGGAATCTACCAATACGTCTCCAACTACTTTATGATAGTCGGCATGAATGTGTTGCAGTTGTTTTACTTCTTGGTTTGACATAACTCTAAATACACTTACCAAATATAACTGAAAAAGGTTACCAATACGAACCTAATGTAAACCATAGGTTATTAACACCTCGATCATGAAACTGAATTATGCTGAAAAAATTGTGACCAATGTAATTTCTGGTGGCATTCCCACACGTCCCGGGAAACCCAAATAGCCGAAGCCTCTATTGACATATAAATATTGCTTTCCCTCTTGGTACAAGCCGCCCCAGCGCTTGTAGCCGAACCATGGAGAAGGACTTGCTTTTATGTGAAGCATAGGAGCTTCAATTCCAAATTGTGCACCGTGTGTATGTCCTGAAAATGTTAAGTCAATATTTTGTTGACCGAGCACTTGTGCTTCCCAATGACTCGGGTCATGTGACAACAAAATGGTAAAATTATTCTGAGGCATGTTAGCCATGGCCGCATCGAGCTTTCCGTGCTTCGAAAAACGACCCTTACCCCAATTCTCAATACCTATTAGTGAAATACGTTCGCCTTGCTTTTCTAACTCAACGGTTTCATTTTTTAGTAAGCGGAAACCCATGCGATCGTGAACCGATTCCAATTGAAGCATATTCTCGGCAAGAATTTGTGCGTTAGCGGAATCATTTGGATCGTAAACATATTCCGCATAATCATGATTTCCCAAGATGGAGAACTTACCCAGCGGGGCGTTCAATTGACTGAAGTAACTCACCCAAGGCTCTGCCTCTTCTGCAAGATTGTTGACCAAATCGCCGGTGAAGAAGATGACATCTGGATTCAAATCGTTGATGCGCTTTAAAGCACCTTGAACTTCTTCAAAACTGTTGTCGAGAAAACTCCCCAAATGCGCATCGCTGATTTGAACAATACGCAAACCGTTGAACGATTTAGGAAGATTCGGAAAAACAATTGATTCTTCACAAACGCGAAAATCATACTTCCCTTTGAAAATACCATAGAACGTGGCACCCATGGTAACGGCTGCAGCTCCCAATCCAACTTGATTGAAAAACTGAAAGCGCGTCATTTTATCTGACTCTAGTTCTTCGAAATCGGTGTTCTCGTTTTTGGTAAGAAGTCCTCTCAATTTCCGAAAGATCCACTTCCCTACTCGAACTAAATCGTTCATGAAATGAAAA
>JBILTL010000074.1:0-9873 GCA_044371535.1 Flavobacteriales bacterium
AGATCAGGGAGGTGGAAAGCGTAAGGGTTCTTTCGCTATCTATCTTGAACCATGGCATGCAGATGTTTATGATTTCTTAGACTTAAGAAAAAACCACGGTAAAGAAGAAGTTCGTGCGCGTGATTTGTTCTACGCACTTTGGATTCCAGATTTGTTCATGCAACGTGTTAAAGACAATGGAACATGGACGTTGATGTGTCCAAACGAATGTCCAGGACTTTCAGATTGTTGGGGTGAAGAGTTTGAGAAATTGTATACCAAATACGAGGCTGAAGGAAAGGGAAGAGAGACCATTAAAGCACAAGAGCTTTGGTACAAGATTATCGAATCTCAAATTGAAACAGGTAACCCTTACATGTTATACAAAGATGCTGCGAATCGCAAGAGTAACCAGCAGAATTTGGGAACCATTAAGAGTTCTAACTTGTGTACAGAGATTATCGAGTACACAGCACCAGACGAAATTGCAGTTTGTAATTTAGGTTCAATCGCTTTACCGAAATTCGTGAAAGACGGAGCTTTTGATCACGATAAATTGTTTGAAGTGACTTACCAATTGACGGTAAACTTGAACAAGATTATTGACGGAAACTATTATCCAGTTCCTGAAACGCGTAATTCAAACATGCGTCACCGTCCGATTGGAATTGGTGTTCAAGGATTGGCAGATGCGTTTATCTTGATGCGTTTCCCATTCGATTCGGAAGAAGCGAAGAAGTTGAACCGTGAAGTTTTTGAAACGATTTACTATGCATCTTGCACAGCGTCGAAAGACTTAGCAAGAAGAGACGGTGCTTATGAGACCTTCCCAGGTTCTCCAGCATCAAAAGGAATCCTTCAATTCGATATGTGGAATGTTACTCCAACAGACCGTTGGGAGTGGAGTGTGTTGAAAGAAGAAATTTCTAAGTATGGAATGCGTAACAGCTTGTTGTTAGCGCCAATGCCAACAGCATCTACAGCACAGATCTTAGGAAACAACGAATGCTTCGAGCCTTATACTACGAACATCTATTCAAGAAGAACGTTGGCGGGTGAGTTCATTGTTGTGAATAAGCACTTATTGAAAGACCTTGTTAATCTAGGTTTGTGGAACGACGGATTGAAGAACAAGTTAATGTCAACGAGCGGATCGGTTCAAAACATTGATGAGATTCCAGATAACTTGAAGGCGCTATACAAAACAGCTTGGGAAATTTCTCAGCGTGTAGTTATTGACATGGCTGCTGATCGTGGAGCATATATCTGTCAAAGTCAGTCGTTAAATATCTTCATGGAGAATGCAAACTTCGGAAAATTGACTTCAATGCATTTCTATGCATGGGAGAAAGGTTTGAAGACTGGAATGTATTACCTAAGAACGAAAGCGGCCACTGATGCGATTAAGTTCACTGTAGACAAGTCTCAACTGTCACAGCCAAAGGCGGCTGTTGTTGCTGAAACTGCTCCAGTGACAGTTAATATGAACATTACTCCAGATACACTTTCTCAAAAGAACGTAGATGCGATTGCATGTTCTTTAGACAACCCAGATTCTTGCGAGTCTTGCAGCGGATAATATCTTTTGTGAGGAAATACTTAAAAGGGCCGTAAACGGCCCTTTTTTCTTCATTTCATTTTTAATAAGTTCTCATTGGAAATTAAATTTCCTTTTGAAAATGATTGTAATTTGTAGTCGTATGAGAAATCTCCTTTTTTGTCTTGTCGCATTATTGACGACTACAACGATGTATTCGCAAACCCTTCGCGGAAAAGTTGTGGAGCAACAGAATCAAGCGACACTCACTGGTGCGGTTGTCTTTCAGAAGGGCACATCGAATGGTGTGACAACTGATTATGACGGTGAATTTTCCATAAAAGTTTCGGAGCTTCCGACGACTTTGGTTGTGAAATATGTAGGGTTTGCTGATCAAGAGATATTAGTCAAGAATGCAGATTTCATTTTGGTTGAAATGAATCAAGGTGATTTTGGCCCAACGGTAATTATTAAGGATACGCGAATCACAGAAAAACAAAAGCAGAATCCATTGACCGTTGAGCGTATGGATTTAACTGCAATTAAAAATTCAGCTTCTGGAAATTTCTATGAGGGCTTGGGTGCACTTAAGGGAGTAGATCTAACCACTGCAAGTTTAGGATTTCGAGTTATCAATACAAGAGGGTTTAACTCTACCTCACCTGTAAGAAGTTTGCAGCTGATTGATGGGGTAGACAATCAATCTCCAGGTTTGAATTTCTCTTTAGGTAATTTTCTTGGTGCGCCTGATTTGGACGTGTTTGCTGTTGAAATAGTTCAAGGTGCGAGCAGTGCATTTTACGGTCCTGGCGCATTCAATGGTGTAATTAAAATGGAAACGAAAGATCCATTTATTCACACAGGATTAACTGCTCAATTGCGCGTTGGTGAGCGTCAATTGGTTGAGCCATCGGTGCGCTTTGCCCATGCGTTTTCCAACCAAGAGGGACAAAAGTATTTGGCTTATAAATTCAATGTTTTTGCCTTTAAGGCACTGGACTGGGCTGCCGACAATCAGTCGCCAATCTTTAACGGTGGATTTTCAGCTTCGAATCCTGGAAGGTTCGATGCGGTAAATACTTATGGCGATGAATATTTTCCAGCGAACGATTATGCAGAAGATCCAAATGGGAAGCCTGGTTTGGGAACTTTTTTTAGAACGGGATATCGAGAATCTGATTTAGTGAATTACAATACAGAAAATGTAAAAGCGAATGGATCGGTGCATTTACGTTTGAAGCCTGAGCTTGAAGAAAATTCACCGGAATTGATTTTTGCCGGAAACGTAGGTCAGGGAACGACAGTTTATCAAGGTGACAATCGATTCAGTCTTCGCGATATTTTGTTTTATCAAGGTCGAATTGAATTAAAGAAGAAGGATAAGTATTTCATTCGTTTCTATGGAACGGGTGAGGACGCGGGCGATAGTTTTGATCCCTATTTCACTGCTTTGAAATTGCAAGATGCGGCAAGAACTGACGAAAATTGGGCGAATGTTTATGTGAAGTATTGGCAAGACTCAATTCGAAGTAGAGTTTTGGGTATGGATTATCCTCAATACGTACAAAATCCTAATTGGCCAGCAGAGCCTAATTTCTTCATCGTTCCAACCTCAGATCAATACGCTTCTTGGTCGGCCCAAAATGCTGATAGCTTAGCCTATTTTCATTCTTTAGTTGAGAATTGGACAAATAATGGTACAGCGGGTATTCCTATACAAGGACAATACGGATTTTTTCAGCCGGGTTCAGCTTTATTCAATTCGAATTTTGATCGAATTACGTCATCAAATAATAACGAAGCCGACGGAGGAACAAGATTCTATGACCGCTCTTCTTTATTTCATACACAAGGGGAGTATCAATGGGAAGGTGCAGGTTTTATTGATTATAGAATAGGAGGGAACGCCCGCTTGTATCGTCCTAACTCGGCGGGAACTATTTTTACAGACGATGAAGAGAGAATATATAATTACGAAGGTGGTTTGTATTTCGGAGCCACGAGAAAGTTTTTAGAGAATCGGTTAATAGTTAGCGGAACAGTTCGGTTAGATAAGAATGTAAATTTCGAGGGGTTAATTAGTCCAGCAGCATCTGTCGTTTATCAGCCAAAGAAGAATCATTATTTGAGAGGTTCATTTTCATCAGCCCTGAGAAATCCAACGCTTACCGACCAATACTTGAGCTTGAATGTTGGTCCGGCAATTTTGAGCGGGAACTTGAATGGGGTTGATTCATTGATTACGTTGGCTAGTTTCAATGCTTACAGAAATACATTGGAAACAGACAGCCTCAAGTATTTTAACATTGACCCAATTCGTCCAGAGCAAGTAAAGACGATGGAGCTGGGTTATCGCGGGTCTTTTTTTGATAGTAAGGTGTATATAGATTTAGGTGCCTATTACAGTGTTTACAAGCATTTCATAGGCTACAATATTGGATTAGAGGCCACCTTCGATCCAACGACCAATCTTCCTGATGAATTGCAGGTCTATCGCTATTCAGCTAACTCAAAAAATACGGTTATTACTCAAGGGTTGAATTTAGGGGTGAATTATTATTTCCACGAGAAGCATAGTTTTGCCGCTAATTACTCCTACAATGCCATTGCTAGAAGCGATGAAAACGATCCGATTATTCCAGCTTTCAATACACCCAAGCACAAGTATAATTTGAGTATTACAGGCAATAAGTTGTTTGAGTCGAATGAGGGAAATTGTTGGGGTTATGGTGTGAACTACAAATGGATTCAAGGATACTTATTTGAAGGTTCTCCGCAGTTCACTGGATTCATTAATACGTATGATATGGTAGATGTTCAAGTGAATTACAACCATATTAAATCGAACATATTTGTGAAGCTAGGTGCATCCAATGCATTAAATAACAAACAGGTTCAAGTTTATGGAGGACCTGCAATTGGTAGAATGGCTTATCTTAGCGTACTATATTCGTTCAATCATCAAAAACAAAATAAATAAAACATGAAAAAAATCTACTCATTGATTGCAATTGCGATGTTGAGTGTAACAGGAGCCATGGCTCAGCGTTACATGACGGAGCAATTTACTTCGGTTAACGTTCAAACGGACGTTACCTATGGCGTGAACGCTACTGTATTGTATTATTCTCAGCTAGGACAAGCGGTTCCAGAGGCATTGAAAATGGACGTTTATTCTCCTGCTGGTGATACCGAAACGAACCGTCCGGTAATACTTTATTTCCACACTGGAAACTTCCTTCCTTTCCCACAAAACCAAGGTACTGGCGGAACACGCACCGATTCAACTGCTGTTGAATTATGTACTCGTCTTGCTAAGTTAGGATACGTTGTAGCTTCTTGCGATTATCGTCTTGGATGGAATCCGATTGCTGCTACTCAAGAAGAGCGTGTAAACACTTTGATCAACGCCGCTTACCGTGGTGTTCAAGATTGTCGCACTGCTGTTCGTTTTTTCCGCAAGACTGCTGCTGAAGACAGTAACCCATTCGGAATTGACCCATCACGCGTAGCTATTTGGGGACAAGGTACAGGTGGTTACATCACTTTTGCTGTTTCTGGAATTGACGCTTACACAGATTTACTTTTACCTAAGTTCACCACAGGTGCTGGTATTCCAATGGTATTGGATTTTGTGAATGGTGATATCAATGGAACATCTGTTGGGGTTAACCCATTGAATGGTGATACCTTGTGTTATGCAAATCACGTTGGATACAGTTCAGATGTGAACGTTGCAGTTAACATGGGTGGTGCATGTGGAGATATTTCTTGGATTGACGCGACCGACAATCCAATTATTTCTTTTCAAGTTCCTACTGATCCTTTCGCTCCTTACTACACCGGAACTGTAATTGTTCCTGGTTTGAACTTACCTGTTGTAGAAGTACAAGGTAGCTATGATGTTCAATTAGCATTAAGTGGTTATGGTAACAACGGTGTATTTGAATTGGCTGAAGGTTATGCGCCAGGCCAGCCTTATACAGATGCTGCGAATTCTACAAACAATGGCTTCCATGGTTTATTCCCATTCGAGCGTCCTGCTGCTACACCAGCTGATTCAGGTCCATGGGAGTGGTGGGATTCTGCTACAAACCCAGGTAATGCAAACGGTCTCTTGACTAATCCTGATATGTCTGCTGCAAAAGGAAAAGCTTTTTGTGATTCTATCATGGGGTATTCTGTGCCACGTATTGCTTGTGCTTTGAACTTGAACACGAGTCCATGTTACATCAGCGTTGAAGAAACTGAAGAAGTATCTTTCAATGTATTCCCTAACCCAGCAAACGAATCATTTGCAATCCGTGCTTCTGAGCGCGTTAGTGCAATCCGTGTATTCGATGCAATGGGAAGAGTAGTTTACAATTCAAACACAAATAACCAAGAGGTTGTATTTGTAGATTCTTCGAATTGGTCTGCGGGAATGTATACCGTAGAGATTCATACTGATAACAATGTTGTTGCAAGAAAGAAAATGTTGAAGAACTAATATCTTCTCATATAATGAAGAAGGCCCTAGAAATAGGGCCTTTTTTATTGACTTATAATTTGAAATTAAGCGTTAGAAATATTTTGACAAAGTTCTTGGTACTCTTCAGGAGTGAACTTCAAACGTTCTTTTTCGAAATTCATATCGTGAATGTTGTTGATAGGAATTAGATGCATGTGTGCATGCGGCACTTCCAACCCAATTACGCTGATACCTATTTTTTTGCAAGGAATGACAACTTTAATTTTGCGAGCTACTTCTTTAGCGAAAAGATTTAAAGCTTGAAGTTCTTCATCAGGCAAATCAAAGATGTAGTCGATTTCTTTTTTCGGAACAATAAGGGCATGTCCTTTTGCCACGGGAAGAATATCAAGAAATGCAATAAATAATTCGTTCTCGGCAATTTTGTAGCATGGAATTTCTCCATTGATGATCCGAGTGAAGAGGGTTGCCATTATCTATTGATATCTAATATTTCGAGTTGAAGGGTACCAGCTGGTACTTGAACTTCTGCGATGTCCCCAATTTTTTTACCTAACAACCCTTTTCCAATAGGTGAATCTATACTGATTTTTTTATTGGCGAGGTTTGCTTCGTTTTCAGCAACCAAAGTGTATTCAACTTCAGTATTCGTTTTAAGATTTTTCAATTTCACGCGAGATAAGATGAAAACCTTAGAATTATCAATGTTAGAATCGTCAATTAAGCGAGCATTGGCTGCAAGGTCTTCCATCTTTGCAATGCGTGCTTCAAGATGCCCTTGAGCTTCTTTAGCAGCGTCATATTCGGCGTTTTCACTTAAGTCACCTTTGTCTCTTGCTTCAGCAATTTGCTGGCTAATTTTAGGACGCTCAACCATCTTAAGGTTGTATAAATCATCCTTTAATTTTTTAAGTCCTTCCGCTGTGTAATAGGCAATATGTGACATAGTCGTGTATGTATTAAAAATAAAGAAACCCCGCGAACGAGGTTTCTAAACAAATATAGTAAGAATTTTTAAAGCGTGATGTGAATTCCCATGCTGTGAATTCCGTTGAATGGATTCGTTAAGCGATAAGAATAATCTAGTCCAATTACACTGCCGTTGTCACCTGTTGGCAATTGAACGGTAAGTCCGCCAGTAGGTCCTGATAAAGCACTCTTTGCATTGTAAGTTGTGTTAGAACCAATGTCTTGTTGGTATCCAGCTCTTAAGAAAAGACGATTACGAAGGTTATATTCTAAACCTAGTGCAATTTGGTCTTTGCTGAAAGAGTTTGAAGTGTAAGCAGCATTAGCTGTAAGTTTCATACTGTTCTTCATTAGGAAGTCATAAGCAAAACCAACGTTAACCATAGAAGGCATTTCATAAGGCTGAGAGCGTTGTTCTACTGTTAATGAGTTACCATTAGAAGGAATAACTGCAGAAACTGTCATACCATCACCTTTATAACGCATAGGAGGTCCAACATTACGTAAGGTAATTCCGAAACGAACATTGTCTTTTTCACCAGTTACATAACGAATACCTGCATCGAAAGCTACTCCTTGTGAACGAACATTGTAGATTGCTTCACTGATAAGGCGAACAGTAAGTCCACCATAGATGCTATTCGAGAATTCTTTCGCGAAGCTAATTCCAATGTTGGAATAGTTCACTGTGAAAGATCCAATACCACCTTCAGGTAGAGCTTCAGTTGTACGTGCGATATCTCCGAAGTTCATGTTTACAACAGATAATCCAAATGCACCTGACTTTCCAACTTTTTGTCCGAAAGCTGCAGCGTTCAATTGAATACCTGTACCCACGAAATACTGGGTGTTGGTGAAAAGCAATTCAGTTTTCTTTGTGAAGGCCAAGCCGGCGACATTTAAAAACACACTTTCAACTCCTGTTACAGAAGATAGAGATGCGTTTCCTAATCCAGAAGAACGAGCCCAAGGATTCACGAGCAGGTGACTAGCACCGGCTGATCCAGATCTATCAGGATTTCCTGCAAAAAGCGAGGAAGTAATTCCTAAAATCAGGGTAAGTGATATGATTGATTTTTTCATAATCGTAATTTCGTTTTTCAATTAGAAGTTATTCAAGTCAACTGGACGCATAACGCCGAACCATTTCAATATTTTTTCACCGATACCTGGGACATCAACGTGAATGATGTATGTTCCAGAGGCGATTGGAATGTTTCGCTCATTTTTTAAATCCCAATCGATACTAGTGATCTTATCAGCTTTCTTAAACTGTCTGATTCGGTTACCGTTTAAGTCATAGATAGTAACCGTACAGATATCTGGAAGGTTGGTAACCTTTACACGGTTATCTAATTGATTAGTTTCATAAGAGCTAAATGCGTAGTAAGGATTCGGAACTACGTTGATAATATCTAACACTGATGTAAGCGTATTGGCGTCGTTCAATGTTGTGGCGATATTCTTAGTAGAGAAAGTGTAAATGTTTCTCCATTCGTTTACCGAATTAGCAGTAGTAGAAATATCTGGGTTGTTGTATGCAAAACTGTTGTAAGGTTTAGCAACACGCACACTAATTCTAACGTCGTTAGGAATGATTCCTTCTTCAACTGACAACAATGGATGTTCAGGATTTACTAATCCACTTCCTACCCATGTGCAACCACGGAACACTTTTTTCCAATTCGAAGAACTGATAGAAGGGTCTGAAAGTTTAGAATACAAGAATTGTCCATTGTCATAATAAGGGCATAGAGCCAAGCTCGAAGTAGGGCTTGTTGGAGAGTAATCTTCCCACTGTAGATTTTTGAAAACATAAATCCAATGCTGCCCACCGAATAAAGGTTGACCGTTATTGTTGTATAGGCGTGATGTTGGATTCCAGATCATGTCACGACCGTTTTCACCTACCAACCAGCTGTCTTCACCAAAGGCCATGTTTAATCTCTCTCCTGTACTAAGGTCGATTGCATAACCAGGGAACCAACCCATACCAATAGCTGAAACAAGTTCTCCTTCAGCCGCGTTGTATCCAGCCTGACCAGCTCTTCTTCCGTTTTTGTCTACTGAAGGAGCACGACGAACTTTCATTTTTTCAGGGTCAACAGTGTTGTCACCATCATTGTCTTCTGCTAATTCAGGTGTGAATTGCATTTCAAGAACTGGGCAACGCGTCCATTTAGATTTATCCTTGGTAAATACAACATCAATGCTATTTAAGCCTCTGATGTTTGATTTACGCTGTTGGTCTAATTGATCAAGATCTCCTTTTAAGGCGTCTATAGTCGGTGCAACATTGTTTACAACAATTGTTGCATCATTTGGATCCAACACGGTTCCAGATACTAAACAATATGGAGACCAGGTTCCACCAGCAACTGCTTCGTATTTTTCAGACTCATCAGTGAAAGGAAAACCAGAGCTTCCTTGTTCGTAGTCATCATAAAGCGCTTCCGATAGAGCCTGTGGGTCAGTTCCTTCAGTTTTTACACTTCCAGCACGAATCCAGTTTTGTTCAGAAAAACCTTCAGCATCTTCTACACCTAGTAACCATGGTTTAGAAGGATCGCTGTAGGAAACAGATGAAGATAGAAGTTCAGTGTAGTGTTTTACTTGAGCACCTTCAACTTGATAATCATATTGACCCCAAGTAACAGAAAGTCCCCAGTCTAAGATAACATCTTCACTTGAAGAATTGAATTTTTTATAGGTTCCATAGACAGTACCGTTATCAAGATTTTCTAATTCCCAATACATGCTATCCGGAGTGTCTTCACCGAATTCAGTTGTTTTAAGTCTCAACTCAAAGTCAGCGGAAGGAACTCTTAATGGGTCAACAACTTTAACTTGAACCGGTCCTTTTCCTGGAGCGTAGGTTAATTCGCTGATGTTATTATTTGCTAGTATAATAGGTTCG
>JBILTL010000181.1:0-2778 GCA_044371535.1 Flavobacteriales bacterium
CCGTGTAGGTCTCTTCTGCTGGCATTGCTGCGGCATCCAATGAGCCATATCTTGCTGTGTTCAATACAGCAACTTGCGCTTGCGCAGAGGTGTCTGTGGTGGCAACAGCAGCAGTGTTCTCTGGAGTCGGAGTGCTCGACTGCTGAGCAGTCTGTTCGGTTTGTTGCGGTGCATTAGCTGCCGCTTCAGCTTTAGTCTTGGCAGAATACCAACTGAAGCCAACGGCGATCAACAGCATTAATGAAAGACCAATGACGGTGTTTTTATCGAATTTCATGTTTTGTAAATGAGGTGCAAAAGTCGGAAGTATTCATAAAACTTCCACTTTTTTTTGTGTTCACTTCAATTAATCGTGAATTTTGCCAAAATCATGAAGCTAACCCATTCAACAATAAAGTTTTTCCTTTTGCTCGTATTGCTGATTGTGGTAAGCATAGTCGCCCTCATGTTGGGTAGTCAATATCTTTCATTGAATACATTGTTTGAAGGAAGTGAATCTCCCGCCGGACGTGTGCTCTGGCAACACCGACTTCCTCATGTGCTGGGTGCTCTGGTAGTTGGAAGCTCACTTGCGTTAAGCGGAAATTACATGCAGGTTATCTTCCGAAATCCACTCGCGGGTCCTTCGGTCTTAGGTATTACAGGCGGAGCGTCACTCGCTATGGCCGTTATTTTCCTTA
The DNA here is from genome assembly GCA_044371535.1 of Flavobacteriales bacterium. GTDB lineage: Bacteria > Bacteroidota > Bacteroidia > Flavobacteriales_D > Sanyastnellaceae > CAIZGX01. Next base: position 681 of record JBILTL010000181.1, read on the forward strand.
CTTCATGGGGTGCCACGTGGTTCTTGAATGCTGGAACATGGGCATTGTTCATTCCCGCTTTCATTGGCGCAATGCTCGTCTTGACCTTGCTTCTTCTTATTCAGCGAAAACTTCCTATGGCATCAACGTTGCTGGTTGTTGGACTTCTCTTTTCACATTTCACAGGCGCTATTGAAAGCATTCTTCAGAAAATGTCTGGAGCAAACAATGTCAATCAACTCGTGGTTTGGGGCATGGGGTCGTTGGACGGAATTACGCTTAAGCAATTGCCATGGCTGTTCGCAGGTGCTTTCATTCCCTTCATTCCAACTTTTTATTTTTTGCGGAAGTTGAATGCTTTCGCCATGGGGGAGCAGATCGCCGCGACTTCCGGAGTAGATGTAGTAAAGCTCCGTTGGGTATTTCTAATTGCTGTAGGAATTTCAACAGCGACCATTACCGCGTTTTGTGGACCTATTGCTTTCATTGGACTCATGGCGCCGCATGTTGCGCGCATGTTCATTAGAACCTTCAATCAACTTCAACTTGTCATTTTCATTCCATTTGTTGGAGCGCTATTGCTAGTTGTTGCTGACGCTCTTTCCCGATATTACGCTTTGCCATTAAATGCAGTTACCGCCGCCATTGGCATTCCGTGCGTGTTTTACATTGTTTTCAACCCTAAACGAAGCGGAGTATGGATCAGTTAGTGTTGAAAGGTGTTAGCGTTGTACGAGGAAAGAAAACTGTTCTTTCCAACTTGAGTATGTCTTTCTCTTTCGGAGAATTAGTAGCTGTTGAAGGAAATAACGGTTCGGGGAAATCTACATTCCTTGAAACGCTTGCCGGATTGATTCAATCTACACAGGGTGAAATTTGGTTGGAAGGAAACAGCCTTTCTAAACTTTCCTTCGCGGAACGCGCCAAATTCATTTCGTTTATTCCCTCTCGAAAAACGACAGCTGCTGCGCTAGAAGTAAGAACAGCCATAGCCGTCGGAGATTTATTTGGAAGGAAGATGAGTCGGGTGGAAGAGGCCATTGAAAAATTCAACTTGAAAAATCTTCAAGACAATCTGCTGACGGAATTAAGTGATGGTGAATTTCAAAGGGTTCAATTGGCGCGGGTCTGGGTTCAGGACACACCAGTTGTTTTGCTCGATGAACCAGCTGCGCATCTCGATGCGAATGCACGTCTAGAACTTTTTAGTGAATTGTTGAAGTGGGCGAAGGAAGAAAATAAATTGGTTCTTTTGTGCTCGCATGAACTTCAATTGAATAGCCAATTCGCTACAAGAAAACTTCAATTCTAAGATTGAACAATAATTGAAGCTCGAAACTGTTTCAACAAAGCTTATTTTTACAAAAAATTAATTCATTATGAAAAGAAGGTTAACCCTTTTCTTCGCGCTTTGTGCGTTTGTTTCTTTCTCTCAATCGAAGAGCGTAACAGCTCCAATCACCGATGTGACCTTGTTTCTAAGCGGTGCGCAAATCACTCACAAAGGCGATGTAAACTTAAAGAAAGGGGAGAACACCCTTGTTCTTTCTGGACTTACGGCTGGCATGGATGTGAATTCCATTCAAATTTTAGGTAATAAAGAGTACACGATTCTAAGTGTAAAGCATCAAATGAATTACACCTCGAAGGTTTCAAACACCCGCGTACGTGCCATTCAAGACAGTATTAAATTATTGGGTTTTCAAACTGCTGAACGCGCAAGTTTACGCGCTGTTTATCAGGAAGAAAAAGCGTTTTTGCAGGCCAACCGTTCAATCAAAGGCGACAATGCTTTGCTTATTCGCGAAGATCTTTTAGAGATGGCTGACTTTTACAGAAGCCGCATGAAAGAAATTGAGTACAAGATTTTAGACTTGAATCAGACCGATCGGGAGAACAACGAGAAGCTCCAGCATTTGCAAACGCAACTTTCGCAATTGCAATCTCAGAACGTTACCAATCCAAGTGAAATCGAATTTGTTGTTACAACAGATGAAGATAAAAAAGCAGATGTGGTGATTACTTATTTGGCGACCAATGCTGGTTGGACACCTTATTACGACTTGCGTGCAGAAGACATTGAGTCTGACATTGAATTTACGTATCGTGCGAAAGTGTG
>JBILTL010000010.1:0-33123 GCA_044371535.1 Flavobacteriales bacterium
ACTTCACTTCCTGCTACCTTGCCCGTGTTTTTTATCCTCATGGAAACAGTTACAGCTTTATTTGTCCCCTCTCCGATTTCATTCGCATTCAATTCACTCAACAAAAAAGTAGTGTAACTCAATCCATATCCAAACGGAAAACGCGGACGACCGGTTCCATCTATGTAATCATCGCCGCGGCCTGTCGGTTCGTGCCAATAACTCAATGGCAATTGACCTTCATTCATGGGAAATGTAATCGGTAACTTCCCACTTGGATTCACCTTTCCAGCTAACACATTCGCAAGCGCATTTCCTTGTTGCTCTCCAGCATACCAAGACATAACCACTCCGTCAACTTCATTCAACCAACGCTCCATAACAACAGCGCTTCCACCCACCAACACCACAACAATGGGTTTCCCTGTTTTCGCCAATTGGAGAATCAACTCTTCTTGCTTTCCCGGTAAATTCAATCGACTGCGATCTTGAAATTCCCCTTCTTCAATTCCAGCAACAAGGACTATCGCATCCGATTTTTTTGCTTTGCGAACTGCTTCTTGAATATCGCTCACATCATTACTCTTCCTTCTTCCAACCAAAGCCAATTGCGCATTTCCGAAGGTCTCGCGAAATTCAATTCGAAGGTTGTATGACTTTCCTTTTTCCAATTTCATGGAATGAAGCACCGAATGAAACGAAACTTTTTCCCACTGATCAATGACCAATTCGTTGTTCACATACATGCGGAAACCGTCGTTGCCCTTCAACCCTATCGATTCCCAATTGTTATCGGAAGGAGAGAATGTCGCTTCAAATTTCGCACTGAATTTTTCCTTCTGAATGTTCTCATCTGGAGAATAAAAAGTATAATAAAAATCCAATACTCCCTTCCACTTCTTCACCACTTCAATCCCTTTGAAATTCAATTCAGAAAAATAATGTGCTTCAATTTCCGACAAATCTCCTTCAGAAATAATCGCATCTTTTTCCATCTTACGACTGCATCCACGTGCATACTCAACGCCCATATCGCCTTCATAGTGCGACTTAATTCCATCTAACATACTCACCAGCGAATAACCGCTTCCGCTGTAACCGCCCAAGCGACATTCAGTCGCGTCTTCACCAACAACCAAAATATTTTTGTAGTTGGAAGAAAGAGGCAAAACGTTGTTCTCATTCTTCAATAAGACCATCGATTCCTCGGCAGCCTTCAATGCCAATTCCGCTTGTTCTTTGAGATCAACCTGTGTGATTTCCGCATACGGATTATCAAACAACCCCAATTCAAACTTCACACGCAACACGCGCGAAACGGCCGAATCCAAAGCGGTTTGACGCACTTCATTTTTCAAGAATGGTGAAGAGAATAATTTATCGTGATGAATGGAAGTTTGAAAAATGACATCCATTCCATTCTCTATCGCTTGTTTTCCGCTCGTTGGATAATCGGCAGAAGTGTTGTGCAAGACATTCGCACCACCCACTGCTCCTGCGTCTGAAATAACAATCCCATTGAACTTCCAACTCTCTTTCAATGTATGTTGAAGGAGATTCGCATTCATGCTGCATGGGATTCCATTCAACGAATTGTAACTCGCCATTACACCGCGCGAGCCTGCATTGAAGCAGGCCAAAAAAGGCGGATAATGAATTTCATTCAACGCCTTATCGTCGAGATGAATGGGATAACTATCTCTTCCGCCATCGCCCACGTTGGCAACGAAGTGCTTCGGAGTGGTGACTATATTTATCGATTCGAAGGCGCGAACAAATTCAGCACCGAAGACACTGCACAAATAAGGATCTTCACCGTAAGTCTCTTCTGTTCTTCCCCAACGAACATCCGTTGCGACGTTCACGACCGGCGAGAGAACCATGCGCCAACCGCGCTGATAGGAAGCCGTTGCAATAGCATCTGACACTTCCTTCATCAGATTCTTATTGAAACTTGCTGCAAGCGCTATTGATTGCGGAAAAGAAACTCCGCCCTTCGCAACCGCACCGTGTAATGACTCTCCGAAAAATACAGCAGGAATTCCCAATCGTGTTTGCGTAACCAAGAACTTCTGAATGCGTCGCATTTCTGCCAACTCGGCTTCAATCGAATTTCCATTTGAATAATCAAGCATCTGCTGTCCGGCTGCTTCATTCAATCCGGACGTATTCATTTCAATCCCGAAAATCCCATGCGTATAATCTTCTTCCTTGAAAACTCCATCGTGCGCAATCATAAACACCTGATAGAATTTTTCCTCTTGCGTCATGCGTGAAAGCAAATCCTTCACACGCGCATCTACCGACAAGCGATCGTCTTTGTAAGGGAGCACCTGTGCGTTCGTTTGAACAGTGGCTAATATTCCAATTAGAAAAAACAGAATTCGTGTATTCAAGGAATAGAATTTCAAAATGACAAAAATTAATTCGACTCGTTTAAGATTTGCTCAAACACTTCAACCGGCTGAGCGCCTGACACCGCCGACTCTCTGTTGAATACAAAGAACGGCACCCCACGTGCACCAAACTGCTGCGCCGTGTATGCGTCTTCATTCACATCCTCTTCAAATTCTTTGGAAGATAAAACACGTTTCACATCCGCTTCATTCAATCCTACCGAAAGAGCAACATGAACGAGATTCGCTTCTTCATTCAAATTCACATTATCGGTGAAATACGCCTTCAGAAAAGCTTCTTTCAGCTCAGCGCCTTTTCCAACAGATTTCGCAAAGTGTAAAACTCGATGTGCGTGAAATGTATTCATCACGAATGAACTTCGAAGTTTCATATCCAAGCCTGCCTCTACCGCCATAGACTCTACACGTCCCATCATGCCATTCACTTGCTCAATGGACATTCCCTTCTTCACAGCAAGATGCTCCACTACAGAAGCGCCTGCATCGTCGGCGGTCACGCTCGGATCAAGTTGAAAACTCTTCCACTCAATTTCAACAGATTTACCTGTCTTCGCAATCGCCTCTTCTAAATGACGTTTCCCGATGTAACAAAACGGACAAACGATGTCGGACCAAATTTCTATTTTCATCCAACAAAATTAAGGACAACTTTACGAAGCAATCTTGTAAAACATCTTTCGTAGAATCTTGCCTGCATCTTACTTGTATCTTGCTTGCATCTTGTGCAACATCTTTCGAAGAATCTAGCCTGCATCTTACTTGTATCTTGCTTGCATCTTGTGCAACTTCTTTCGAAGAATCTAGTCTTCTAACTCTTTCAAAATTTGATTCACATTCTCCTCTGTCGAAGACAACTTCGTCTTGCAGATAGCAATTAATTCGGAAGCGCGTTTAACCTTTTCCGATAAGATATTTACCGTTATTTGTCCCAATTCAATTTCGGTGACAATGGATTGCAGTTCTTCAAAGGCCTGCACATAATTTACTTTTGATTCACTCATAGATTTATTCTTTTCTAGATTTTATTGTTCCGTTATAAAGTAGTGTTGTTATTTCTTCGCCAGACTGAACTTCGTTCTCATCGGTCACAGCTTTTCTATTTACCAACGTTATACTAAAACCGCGTTTCAACACATTTCGCGGGTCTAGTAAGCGGACACTATTTTCCAATCCGTTCACTTTCATTTCTTCCTTCGACAACCGAACGTTTATTCGGTTTTTCATTCCTTCTTGCAATTTGGAAACAGAAACACGCTCTGCCGTTAATAGTGTTCGTGCGTCATTGGCCAACGCCTTCGAAAGCTTCTGCACATTTCCTTTCTCGTTAGAAATAAGCTGAACCGTTTTCGAACGCAAACCCACACGAAGCGTTTCAACTTTCGAGGTATTCTTGACCAAAGTTGTTTCAACCACAGAACGAAACAGTAATACGAAAGCATGCAATTTCGACTTTGTCTCAGAAAGTAAGCGCAATGCTTTATCTGCTAAGGCTTCTTCAGCGCGCTGAACGGGCAGAGAGAAATTATGAAACTTCTGAATGAAATAATTCCCCAGATCAGTCGGCGTAATCAGATTCTTATAAGCCACCATATCGGCAACCGATTCGTTCACGCGATGTCCTATACCTGTGAGCACGGGTAAAGGAAACTCAGCTATGACTTTGCAGAGGTTTACATTGTTGTAACATGCCAATCCGATATCTCCTCCGCCTCCGCGCACGATAACTACCGCATCGAAGTGATGAGCCACTTTACGAATACGATTGAGCTGACTGGTTAAATCTGCCACCGCCTTATCGCCTTGAAGCAAAGAAGGAAATAGCATGTGGAAGAATTTGTACTGCCATTGATTCTCGTTAAGTACATGAGTAAAATCCTGATATCCTTTGCTGTTCGCTACAGAGATAATAGCCAATCGTTGCGGAAGCATGGGCAGAGACTTCTTTCGATTCAAATCGAAAATGCCTTGTTGCTTAAGCGCTTGAATACTGTTCTGTTTTTCCTGCTCTAAATCTCCAAGGGTATAATTTGCATCGATTTCATGAATGGTGAGGGAAATACCGTATTTCGAATCGAAACCGACCGAGACATTCATAAGCACTTTAATTCCATCCTTTAAGGGCTCTTTCAATACTTGAATAAAATTCTGATTGATTCGCTCATAATCGTTCTTCCACAGATTAGCGCGTATTTCGGCCACAATCACACCGTCTTGCTTTTCTACAAGCTCCGGGTAGGCGTGTCCACTTTTAGGATAAAGGTTCAACTTATTCATTTCCGCAACTATCCAATAACGCCCATCAAATGAGACTTCCAGGGCTTTTCGAATACTTTGTGTGAGTTGAAGTAGGGTGAATGTTTTTTTCGGGGCTGACATAGGAGAGTGAAATTAGGACGAAAATTCACCTTCCTTTCCATTGTGGATAATTATTTCACCGTGCCAAAAATTAATTTTCGAATAAAATTTTATTTCCAAATTTTATAAAAGCCCTACCAAACTTGAAAATAAATATTTTTAAACAACCGTCGTAGCGATTTACTTTTTCAACAGTTAAAAACTATTTGCTCCTTCGCGCGAGATGTCATTCTACTTTTGATGTCCCGATTTGAAAAAATCACCCCTTTTATTTTTTTAATAGCCAAACTCCTCTATTCACGGTACTTACCGCATACACAGGAACGGCCACTGCTTTGCCTTTTTTTTAATGCAGCACAACTGCACACCTAACAAATACTTTCGCCAAGAGACAAAAAACTATGCATCAAATCTTTATTCACGCCGAGAATTTCACGGTATTTCAAGAAAAACAAACCTGGGAAATTGGACGATTAAATTTCCTTTATGGAGAATTAGCTACAGGAAAAAGCAGCCTATTTAAACTCATCGAATTGTTTCCAAGCAACGATCAAGAAATGAAGGAAGTGAAACACTTCCAGTCGTTCGGTCCACACGCCAACTTCGAGAACATCTTGCACGACAAGAGCAAACCTCTGAAGATTGCTTTTGAAGTGCGGGCAGAGATTGGCGTCTTTACCCAAACCTATGAATTCAAACCTTCGAAAAAGAAAGGCGAAGGAGAACTCTCGCATTTCACGATTGTTTTCAATGAAGAAATTGTATTCGAATACATCAACGGCGACGGTGAGCTGTTCACCCTTCCAACCCTGAATCTTTTCGAGGCAGCGCGCGACTTCCTTTCAAAGCAAGAAAAGGGCGCCCCACTTGCAGACGACTGTCCAACGCGATCGGAATTGTTAATTGCTGTCTTTCGGTTAGCAGATGACTCGAATTTTATTGGACAGGCAGAGCGCGAATTCTTTCAGCGAACTCCTGCTTTGAAAATGAGAAAAAAAGGACCCAAGCAAGACAGCGATCAGCCCTTTCAAGATTTTTTCTTTCAACTTTTCGAAATCACCGACTTCAATGGTTTAGACGAGTTTGCTGAATCACTCTCCTGGTTCGTTCGACAATGTTTCTCGACATTAGGGCTTTACTTCCAACGAAACATTCTCAACACGACGCAGAGCTTCAATCGATTCGCGCCAACGGCATTTAAAAAGATTGAAGACGGGTTCAAGAAACTAGACGAGTTCGAAATTTTCGCCGACGAAAAAAAGGTCAACCCGATTTTTAAAGACTTCGGATTGCCCAAGCCTATTCGTTCCGAGATCATTGACAGCGAAGGAAACAACTATGGATATTCTTACCTCTTCGAGTACGCAAACAAGAAACGCGTTCAGTATTACCAATTGAGTTCAACAGAGCAACGGAAAATATTCATGCTTACTCAGATTATCTCGCATCATGACATGCACAGTGAATTCAACTTTCACAACGACTACGGTTGGATGTACATAGATAATTTGGAAAACCTTATGCCGGTGAATGAATTAGGCCCCTTTATAAAAAACCTCTTTAAGCATTTTCCTAAATACTATTTCTTCTTCGAAACGCGAGGCACGCACGTTGAATCGCTAACGAAAGAATTAATTCGATCGAAGAAAATTAAGAAGTCTGAAATTCGGATTTATCACTTCATTAAAAACAAAAAAAATCACACCGCCTATGTAAGTCAGCACACCATCACCAAACGAAACGAAGTCTTCCCTTCGCTCTACAACACCAATAGAATCGAGGAAAACTGGAAAAGAAAAATCCCTCTTCAACTTCACTTCAATTAAAAAAACAAGGTTGTCAAAACTTTACTTAGCCTTGTTCAACACCACACCTTTGCGGAAATAATTAAACAAAATGAATAAACAAAACGCCACCCATTACCACATTGTCTTGGACAAAAGTGGAAGCATGCAATCGCATTACAACGAAACCCTTGAAGGGTTGAATGAAAAGCTTCATTCAATAAAAGCCATTCAAGAGCGCAACTTAGATCAACCTATCTATGTCTCATTAACGCTCTTCTCGGATAGTCCAGAATTGGTATTCGAGAACTTACCTGCTGCAGAATTACCTGTACTTACTGAAAAAGATTATGTCTTAGACGGAATGACGGGTTTGCTTGACGCCATTGGCACCGTTATTAACCGCATGAAATATGCGGTAGGACGTGACCTGAAAGAAAAGAACGGCACCGTTATGATTGTGATTTTCACTGACGGAGGAGAGAATGCATCACGCATGTTCAAATTCCCAGAAATCTCTTCTTCCATCAAAGAATTGGAAGCTACAGGCAACTGGAACTTCGCCTTCATAGGAGCAGATATAGATGCTTGGGGAGCTGCGAGCAGACTGAACATGCAACAGTCTCGCGTGTATTCTTCACAAAAAGCGAATATCAAAGACACAATGCACTTTGCTGCCGACGCTCTCGAGAATTCCATCCATCAAAAAAGATCGGGGAAAAATTGGGAAGGTTTTGGTGAATTATAATTATTAAATTTATCGTCATGCGAACACGGGTTCATTTATTAAAATCAGAAGAAGTAGACAAAGGTGCCTACCAAGAAATTTTGCAACAGTTGCAATCGTTTCCTGGTCCGCTTGAATTTGTATCTACCGTAGATGAACCCGTGTTTGATGACGATGAAGGCATCGAATTCAGTAACGAGGATGAAAATGGACGGGATACCGCACACCCAATTCCCGAAGAGATGATGCTCTATGAATCCTATTCAGATGCTGATGATGAAATCTGTTCTTTAGACGCTCATTATGTTGAAGCACCGCAAACACTAATTCGATTGAAATGGGTTGATATTTTTGAAAGATGTCAGACCTTCCGAAAAGAGAATGACACTTCAGAATTTGAATTCGTGATTCTCCTTACTGACAAAGGCAATGAGTTCAACTGGTTTGCTGCGCCTGACCCGAGAGGTGGACGAAACGGATTCGTTCAAACATCTGGACTCGGATTTTATTTACCAGGATTTTCAAGAGCAAGCATTGTTTACCTGATCACTACACATCTGCTTCGCCATTATATGTTCGAAGACATTCGTGAAATGTCTGAAGGCGTTCATCAAAAATCGGTGGGGTGCATGAATGATTTTTGCCAGAATAAAGCTGACCTTATTCTAAAAATTCGTACCGCAGATTTATGTCCAGATTGTGTGAAGCAATTGGAGAAAAAAGAAATAGACCCACTCCTTGCAAATCAAGTGTTCGAAATCATGGAATCTATGCGCAGCGAAATATTATTTCGAGATCGCTATTCGCTTTTAAAGAAGCCCAGTCGCATGAGCATTATTGGTCCGAACTTTAAACTTCTGTTTCCAGATCTTGCCAACCTTGAATTGAAACTTGACAAGATTGAAAAAACCATATTCTTGTTTTTCTTGAGCAAGCCAAATGGTGTTAGGCTTAACATGCTAGACGAGCACAGAGAAGAACTTATTGAGCTCTATCTGAAGGTCAGTCCAACTTCGACAAGAGATACCGCATCTAGGCGCATCTTTGAACGCACAGACAATAGGAACACCCAAAAGATAAGCGAGACCATTTCAAAAATCAGAAGAAAGATAAATGATTTACTTGGAGATGAAATGGGAGAGCACTACATCATTGCGGGTGCGAATGGGGAAGTGAAGAAGATTGGTGTAGACCGCAACCTCATTTCTCACTTGACATCTTGAAGATGCATTGAAATAAAATAATCTGTATTTTTAATTCATGAAATACGGATTTATTACTCCCGCTGTTATCTGTTTAGTCATATCCTCTTGCTCCATTGAGAAGAGAATTTATCAGCCTGGATTTTATATTCACCGAAAATCAGAAATTGTAAACGCAACAGCTGACGCTAATGATTTTTCAGCTTGTGATAAGACCTCGCTGCATGAAAACGTAATTCCACCCATTCTAAAGACTGATAATACGAAGTCTTTAAACCAACCGGTGGAAATATATTCTGACACGATCACGCCTTCAGAAAAAAACACGGAAGAAGAATACGTCATCACTCAAGAAAATAAACCGGAATACTTCTCAGAATACAACGAAAAAAATCACATCAACTATACTCCGGAGATGGAGCAAAAGCTGAATGGCTACATAGACTATCTGAAAAGAATCCAATACTATTCGTTATATCCCCCAGCATGGGTATTAATCTTCCTTATGGGATTTTTCGTTTATAGAAAAGCAAAAAGAATGGCGCAGCTTAGTCCGAATAAAGAAAAGCATCTGAAAGACTTAAGAAAATATCACAGAATAACCATGATTCTTCCAATACTTTTAGGTGCATTCGTTGCTGTCTTATCTTTTTTGTACTTTATTGTGTAAGATAAACTAACTCAATAAAATTAATGCGATTAACAACAAGAAAGAAATAAGATTCACAAGAACACCAATGGTGAACATATCCTTCGCCTTCACCCAACCCGTGCCGTAGGCAATGGCATTCGGAGGAGTACTCATCGGAAACATAAAATCACAACTGGCAGCAAGTGTAACGGGTATAGCCCAGGCAGCTGGTGAAAATCCTTGTTGCTGCGCCAATACTCCTACAATTGGAACAAACAACGTAACCATTGCTAAATTGCTCATAAGCGCTGTAAGCAGCAACCCAACTCCACAAAGCATAATCAAATAAACCGTTGAACTTCCCACATTCACTACAGCAAGCCATTGCGACAAGCGATCCAGCAATCCAACATCTTTAAAAGCAAGGGATAAGGCCAAGCCTCCACCAAACATCAGCAGCACTCCCCAAGATAACTTCTCGGTATCGTTCCATTCCAGCAAAGCAACCGAATGTTCATTCGGTTCGACAATTGCTTTCGGAATGAAAAACAATGATAGCCCAAAAGCAAGGGCTATCCACGTATCGTTAAAGGCCGGAATATTCAAAGCCTTCGATATAGGTGCCTGAAATATCCAGCAGAGAACTGCTCCAGCGAAAACCAATAAAACTCTTCTTTCGGCTATTGAAATTCGCCCCATTCCCTTCCGAATTGTATGCAATTCCGCATGCGCACCTTCAATTGTTTCTTTCCGTTTAAAATGAATCTTAGAAAGAACCAAAAACACAAGCAGTAACAAAACCAATGAAAATGGAACACCGAACTTCATCCAGTCTAAGAAAGAAATCTCTTCACCAAACTGCTCCTTCACAATGCCAGCAGCGGCAACGTTTGGCGGAGTTCCTATTAACGTAGCCATACCTCCAATACTTGCCGCATAAGCCACACCTAAAACCAAGGCGCGCTTGAATTTCGCCTCGTGATTGTGAGCCGCAAGCAAGTGCGCAACAGAGGCGGCTATTGGAATTAACATCATGGCCGTTGCGGTATTGCTAATCCACATGCTCAACACATAAGCAGAAAGCATAACAGCGAGTAGTATTCGCGCTTTGGCGTTACCACCCAAGTCAAGTAATCGAAAAGCTATGCGTTTATGCAAACCGTGTTTCTCAATAGCCAAAGCCAACAGGAAACCACCTAGAAATAAAAAGACAAATTTATCGGCATAAGGCACCACTACCTTTTCCATGCTCATGACATTCGATATTGGAAATACCAACATCGGAACAAGCGCCGTAACCGCCATGGGTATCACTTCGGAAATCCACCACCAGAGCATAACTAAAACGGTTGACAAGACAACCCTTTCATTCCACGTCAGCCAATTCGGCAACCCCAGGGTTATGGCAAAAGCAAGAACAACAGGAAGAAACAGATTTATTTTTCGCATGGACGAATTTAGAACAACAAATGCTTCTTAGACGAATTCTTCCAACCCGCCTTATACTCTGCATCGACGAAATATATTTTCAAATCCGCTTTGTACTCTGCGTCTTCAAAATAAATTTTCTTATTCGCTTTGTATTCAGCATCTACGAAATACCAACGACCATCGTTGTTGCCCGCTTTGTATTCAGCATTCTCTTTGTAAACTAACAAATCCGCTTTGTACTCTGCATCTACTACATAAACCTTCACCTGCGCTTTATATTCAGCATCTACCGAATAAATTTTTTGTGCACTCGCACTTAATCCAAATACGCACAAGGCAAAAAGAAGTACTATCGATTTCATAACTGTGTTTTTTGTTTCAACGAAGATAAACAATGCTTCGCAAGATGTTGCACAAGATGTTGCACAAGATGTTGCACAAGATGCTACGCAAGACGCTTCGCGAGACCTTTCGAAGAATCTTTCGCAGAATCTTGCATCGCATCTTACGAAGTATCTTGGATACCATCTTACGAAGTATCTTGCGAAGCATCTTACAAAGTATCTTACAAAGTATCTTGCCAAGCATCTTTCGTAGAATCTTACAAAGTATCTTTCGAAGAACATATCTTTGCCCTGTGCTAAAAAGAAACCAAATACTCGACATTAAAATAGACCGCTTTGCCTTTGGAGGCAACGGCATTGGGCTATTGAAAACCGACAAAGGCGATTTTACTGTTTTTGTTGAAAATACTTTTCCAGGGCAACTTGTGCGTGCACAAGTGATCAAGACTGACAAGCGATTTGCGAATTGTAAATTGATTGAAGTCTTAGAAAATTCTCCTGATGAAATAGACTTGCCTTACCAACGCATTCCAGGCGCGCCTTATGCTGCATGGCCCATAGAGAAACAACACGAAGCAAAAAAAGATTCGTGCCTTCAACTCTACAAGCGCATTGGTAAGATTGAAAATATTGCTGAGCTGTTCGATGAATACATTGAATCTCCTTCTGTATGGAACTACCGAAACAAAATGGAATATAGCTTCAGCGCAATTCGCTACGACCTTCCAACTAAAACAGAAGTCGATGATTTTGGACTTGGGTTCAAGCACAGAGGAACATGGTGGATGGTTGAAAATCTAGATGCTGAATCGGGACTCTTCGATGCAACATTCGAAAACAACTTGCATCGCATTCGTACCTTTTGTGAAAACAGCGGACTTCCAGCATGGCATCCACCTAAACGCGAAGGATTCTATAGATACGTTGTCGTTCGAAAATCATTCACACACGACTTACTGCTGATCAATCTCGTTACTTCTTCTGAAGGATTGGAACAATTCGATCGAGATGGATTTGTTCAACTTGTTCTAGACATACTCGGAGATCGCTGCGGAGGAATAATTCATACGCTGAACGACGACACAGGAGACCGAGCTGAACCTTTAAACGGTTCATCACACTTGCTTTATGGAAAATCGGAAATCGAAGAAATTTTATTGGGATTGAAGTTCAAAGTAAACATGAAGAGCTTCTTTCAAACCAATCCGAAAAGCGCAGAAAGACTTTATACCAAAGCAATAGACTACTGCAATCCGGAAGAAGTACCAAATGGATATATCCTCGATTTATTTTGCGGAACAGGAACAATTGGACAACTCATTGCGCAGAAAACTTCATTGCCCGTTGTAGGTGTTGATATTGTGGAGGCAGCCATTGAAGACGCTAAGAAAAATGCGCAAGAAAATAACGTTTCGAATATCGAATTCTTCGCCGCCGATGTAGGGAAATTCTTGTTGGAACAACCGCAATTTCAAAATCAAATCAACACGCTTGTGCTTGATCCGCCGCGTGGAGGAATTGCCCCAAAAACATTGAGAAAAGTAATCGGACTCGATGCAAAGCGCATCGTATACATTTCATGCAACCCTGCTACACAAGCAAGAGATTGTGAAACGCTTATTCTATCGGGTTATCAGCTGAAGAAAATTAGTTTCGTCGATCAGTTTCCACACACCTCACATTTAGAGGCGGTGGCACTGTTCGAAAAAATTTAATTTACAGCTTCGTCGTTTTCGAAGAATCCTTTGAAGCGACCAACGATACTTTCACTGAAAGAATTGCGTGGCTTACGCGCAGGCTGAGCCACAGGTTTTTCAGCTTCTTCTTGCACATTATCGGCCATTGAAGTGTTCTCTTCGTTCTGCGTATGCGTAAATGTTGGTTGATCTTGCACTTCTTCTTCAGAACCTGCCACTCCGATTGAGGTCATAAATGACATGAAATCTTCGGCATCTGCCGCTGCTATTGGCGCAGTCACCTCTTCTGGAGTCACCGCTGTTTCTTCAACAACTTCGTTCTGTGCAACGTCCTCTTCAAGCACACGCTCGAAATAATCTTCACCTACGTTCTCTTCTCCTGTAATAACAAGACCAACACCCGTTGAAAGGGCAGGCGGTAATTGTGATTCGTCGGTATAGTTAATTACGTGTTCAATTGGTTTACCAATGCGACAATCCAATCCGGTGATGTACTCTACCAATTGTTTGATGTGCTTCAATTGCGCACCACCACCGGTCAATACAATTCCTCCGATTAGCTTGCGCTCGTATCCGCTGCGCATAATTTCGAAGTGAACCAATTCCAATATTTCCTTCATACGCGCTTCGATGATTCCTGAAAGCGCACCCAATGTAATTTCCTTCGGCGTTCTACCATTCAAACCTGGAACAACAACCTTCGCGTTCTGCGTCTCAGCGGCTAACGCCGAACCGTACTGAACCTTCAACTGCTCTGCATGTCTGCTTAGAATTGAACATCCTGTTTTAATGTCTTCAGTCAAAATATTTCCACCAAATGGAATCACCGCCGTGTGACGAATCAATCCATCATGAAAAATAGCAATGTCAGTTGTTCCACCTCCAATATCAACCAAAGCAACACCTGCTTCTTTCTCTTCATCGCTCAATACAGCAGCAGAACTTGCAATTGGTTCAAGGGTTAATTCTCCTACTTCAAGACCAGATAATTTTACACAACGGTAAATATTTTTTATAGCTGGAAGTGAACCCGTGATGATATGGAAATTAGCTTGCAAACGCACGCCAGCCATTCCAACTGGATCTTTTATTCCGCCTTCCGTATCGACAGTATATTCTTGTGGAATAACGTGAATGATTGACTCTCCAGCAGGAACGTGAATCTTGAACATATCGTCCTTCAACGCTTGCAAATCAGTTGTGCTGATTTCGGTTTCTAAATCTTTACGCGTATAGATTCCAGGTTGCTGAATACTCTTGATGTGCTGACCAGCAATACCCACATTCACGCGATGAACTTTAATTCCGCATTCCATTTCAGCTTTCTGAACGGCCTCCTTAATTGAAGCAACAGTCTGATCAATATTCAAAACGATACCGCGCTTAACGCCATCGCTCTTGCTACGACCAATACCCAGAATAGTCACCTTTCCAAATGAATCTATTTTCCCAACAACACAAGCAATCTTAGTTGTTCCAATATCAATTCCAACTACCAATGTCTCTTTGTTACTTGGGGTTGGGTTGTTGTAAGTAGCGAATGTATATTCCATATTCTTCAAATAATTATTGTGGTTGTTGTTGTACTGTCTGAGCAGCGGCGGGTATTAAATCGTTTGGCAGTGCAATCGGCGCATTGTTCGCACGCATGGCAGCACTATCAGCAGGAGCCGGCAATAAATCCATACCTCGCTTTTCGCAGATCACTTGATTTTCAAAATTCAAATTAATGCGACTGTATTTTTCAAGGTCCGTGATGTACAATTGCGAACGATAAAATTGAAAGAGCATCTTGGTCTTCATCTCCAAATTGTAAATACTTCCATAATCTATCACCTGTCTTCCAATTCGAGGAATAACCTCTATGGTTCCCATTGCAGTTAAGTGCACATGCTCTGTCCAATCTTTCAATTCAGCATGCTTCCGCAAATGATTTCCAAAAATGATCAACTCATCTAAATACGTTAGTCCCAATGTATTCTCGTCGTAATAGTCTTTGGTTGCCGGAAACTCCATTGCTCCCATCACCCCTTCAACAGAAACGATCGGGATATACGCAACAGCGCGATCGAGCAAACTGAATGACTGTCCTAGCGTATCGACATAAAATCCACTTCCATCGCTGTTCATCACGCGAAACATCGGAGCTCTTTGTTGAATGTCGATATTTAAAATTCCATCTACTCCCATGTAAACGTTGCAGGATTGAATAGCTGGATGTCTGTTCACAGCTATTTGAATAGCTCCAACATCTACCTGACTCATTGGCATTCCTTGCAACAATCCGAAGTGACTATGCACAATCGAATCAACTTCACGCTTCGTAATTAGCTCGTCAACGTTCTGACCCTTTTGAATATTAACACGCAATTCCGGAACCGGTTGCGCGCTATGCTCTGTAATTGAAAAAGCCCACAGCACAAGCGTTCCTGCGCCCATAAGCACAAAAAACGCCAACACCAAAACCCTCATAAAAACAGAGGGTTTCTTCGCTGTATTTAGCTTTTCATTTTTCATATCACACGCTCTTTCATGTAGACTTCTAGCGGAGAAACAAGGGTATCAATATCACCCGCCCCCAACGTTAAAAGCACATCAAACTGCAGTTTATTTAGTAAGGTGAAGATGGCATCTTTCTCCACTAAGTATTTCTCATCCTTTTGAATTTTATCAAATAGCCATTGTGAATCAATTCCCTCAATGGGTAATTCACGCGCTGGATAAATGGGTAACAAAATCGGCACATCTAGCAGCGCCAAACTCTCTGCAAATCCATCTGCAAAATCTCTTGTTCTCGAAAATAAATGTGGCTGAAAAATTCCAATAATACGTTTTTCAGGATACAATTCACGAACCGAACGGATAGCCGCTGAAAGCTCCGTTGGATGATGTGCGTAGTCGTCAATGTAAACACTGTTCTGACTTTTATACCTCACATCAAATCTTCTCGCTACCCCTTTGAAACTAGCAAGCAACTTCGGCAAATCATGAATTGCAATACCTGCAAGCAACGAGCAAGCCATGGCTACAACTGCATTCTCGACGTTGTGTCTTCCTGGTAATCCCAAACGGACATTTGCCAATTCACCGTTTGGTGAATGAAAATCGAAAACATACTCCCCTTCGTCAATGCGAATATTCGTGGCGAAATAATCCGCTTCAGACAAAATACTATAAGTCAAAACACCCGAGCGCTCTGCCTTCAAATCGTCATGAATATTCAACTCCTTCTTCACCACCACATTTCCATCTGCGCGAGTCTGTTTCAAAAACAAAAGAAACCCTTCACGGATGCTTTCTTCATTTCCGTAGATATCCAAATGATCTGCATCCATCGATGTCAGCGCTGAAATCTTTGGGAACAACGTCAAAAAACTGCGATCAAACTCATCGGCCTCCACCACTGTTCTTGAAGTATCCGAAAGCAAAACATTACTATTAAAGTTGGAAGAAATTCCTCCCAAAAAAGCATTGCATCCGATGGTTGAATGAAGAATATGCGCCACTAAAGTTGAAGTCGTAGTCTTACCATGAGTACCGCCAATGGCAATGGTTTCATCGAGTTGAGTAATGTATCCCAACAACTCGCTTCGCTTCCAAATTCTAAATTCATGTTGAAGGAAATACAGCAATTGCGAGGAGTCTTTCGGCACAGCAGGTGTGCGGACAATCAATACTTTCTCTTTCGGTGTTGAATGAATTAATTGCGGTAAAGACATGACACTGTCTTCATACTGAACCGAAATCCCTTCCAACTCAAGTTCCGTAGTTAGCGCAGTAGACGTGCGGTCGTAGCCCATAACATGAACTCCCTTGCGATGAAAATAGCGCGCAAGTGCAGACATTCCAATGCCTCCAATACCCAAGAAATACATGACATCGCACGTCAGCTTACGCTCTTCCATAAACCACTTCAATTAAGGTATCTACAATATCTTCTGTTGCATTCGGCATTGCGAATGGAGCTATATTTTCTTTCAATTTTGAAATTTCATTCTCGTTTTGAAGAAGCGCTGAAACAACTTCAGCTAACTTCAATTCAGCCTCACTATCTCGAACCATTAATGCCGCGCCCTTAGAGACCAAGGCCATAGCGTTCTTGGTCTGATGATCTTCCGCCACATTCGGCGAAGGCATAAAAACAACTGGCTTTCCGACTAACGACAATTCAGAAACACTCATAGCTCCTGCGCGAGAAACAATCACATCCGCCGCGGCATAAACCAAAGCCATGTCTTGAATAAAATCATAAAGATGCAAGCCCGTAGTTCCAGCGTACTTCGATTCTAAATTCGATTTGTATATTTTTCCACATTGCCAAATAATCTGAAAGCCCTGCTGAAGCCAAGCATTCAACGAAGCTTCCACCGCTGCGTTTACAGCGCGCGCACCCAAACTTCCACCAACAATTAAAATTGTTTTTTTTGTTGAATCGAAATTCAATTTCATCAACGCCTCTTCTTGCGAATAAGGCAACTTCACAAAATCTTTTCGTACTGGATTTCCAGTTAACTGAATTTTCTCTTTTTGAAAGAACACTTCCATTCCTTCGTATGCGACACAAATTGATTTTGCGCGCTTCGCCAATAATTTATTGGTCACCCCAGCGAATGAATTCTGCTCTTGCAAAACTGTTGGAACACCTGCAGTTCCTGCCGCACGAAGCGTTGGGCCACTGGCATAACCACCAAAACCAACAGCAACCTGAGGGTGAAATTCCTTGACAACAGATTTCGCCTTCCACATACTTTTCAATATTTTAATTGGAAGTAAAAAGTTCGAAAGCGTCAATTTTCGTTGAAGTCCTGCAATCGGAAGTCCAACGATTTTATATCCCGCCTGCGGAACCTTTTCCATCTCCATCTTCCCTTCTGCCCCAACAAATAAAATCTCACAATCAGGGAAGCGAAATTTTATTTCATTCGCAACGGCTATTGCAGGAAATATATGTCCACCTGTCCCTCCGGCCGACAACAAAACTTTATGTAGACTTCTCTCTTCCATAAGAATTAAAATGGCGATTCTTCCAATTCATCGGTTTGATCAACATCAGCATTCTCTTCATCCATCTTCGAAATACTCAGTATTACACCGAACATGATTGCAACGAAAACAATTGAGGTTCCCCCCATGCTTACCAATGGCAAAGGTTGTCCTGTAGTTGGAAACAAATTCACAGCAACACCCATATTAATGAATGCTTGAATGGATATGACCAAGCCCAAGCCCAAGGCGGTTAAACCGCCGAAATATTTCGGACTTCGGATAGATATTCGAATAACCCTAAATAAGAAAATAACATACATTAACATAACAAGCGCCCCGCCGAGAATAGATCCATACTCTTCAATAATGAAAGCATAGATCATATCTGAATAAGGGTGAGGCAAAAAGTTTCTTGAAGTGCCCGAACCTGGGCCTTTAGGAATTATTCCTCCTTCATAAATGGCATATTGCGCCAACTCAATTTGGTATTTCGAATCGTCCATAGCACCTGCCTGAACTTCTTTTCCAACCAAACGATTTTTCCAAGTACTGTAGCGCGGAAGTAGTTTCTCTGGACCTAATTCACCGACTGCAATAATCAATAAAATAACTCCTACACCTACCGCAATTAATTTAAACAAATGCTTCCAGGGCACTCCACCAAAAACCAGCATTAAAAAACACACAAACCCAATTAATGCTGCAGTAGAAAAGTTTGCAGGAAGAACCAATGCACAAACAATCGCAATTGGAATAACGATAGGCAGTACTCCTTTTTTAAAGTCATCGAGCATTTGCCGTTTAACGGTAAGCTGACGCGCTACATACATGATCAAAACTAATTTCGCTAAATCACTGGTCTGAAAGGTCAAACCTATTCCAGGTATTCGAATCCAACGATCGGCATTGTTAATGTTCGAACCGAAGAACAGCGTGAATACCAGCAATGGAATCACTAGCCAAATCATCAGCTGTCCAATACGAGAAAATACCGTCAGAGGCAAGAGATGTGTGGCATACATAAACGCCATTCCAAGACCAAGCATGGAAATGTGTTTAATCAAAACACCTGCACTACTTCCTCCCTCAGCTTTCCATACCAATGAAGAAACTGCGCTGTATACAGCTAAGACTGAAAGGGTGCACAAGAAAAGTGCTACCATCCAGATTACACGATCTCCTTTTAGATATGACAGAATTTTCTGCATTGATTACAATCCCTTTACAGCAACTTTAAATTGACGTCCACGATCTTCGTAGTTCTCGAACAAATCGAAAGATGCACAAGCTGGTGACAACAAAACAGTGTCGCCATCTTTTCCGAGATCATAAGAAACACGTACTGCTTGCTCAGCGCTGTCTGTATCAATAATGGTATCTACAATAGATCCAAATGCTTTTCTAATTTTAGAACTGTCTTTGGTTAAGCAAACGATTGCCTTCACTTTAGACTTCACCAATTCTGACAATTCAGAATAATCGTTTCCTTTATCAGTTCCACCAGCAATCCAAATGATTGGCTTGTCAACAGATTCTAAAGCGTACCAAGTAGAGTTAACGTTTGTAGCCTTGCTGTCGTTAATGAAACGAATGCCATGAATACTAGCAACAAACTCCAAGCGGTGTTCAATGTTTTCGAAGTTCATTAAACTGTCGCGAACAGCCTCTTTTCTTAATTCCAAAAAGCGAGCTGCTGCTCCTGCTGCCATGCTGTTCTGCAAATTGTGTTTGCCTTGCAATGCTAGTTCTGTGATTTTCATAGTAAATAAATTATGGTTTGTGTTTATGTTAAAATTTGATTCGTCGCAATAGCCACCTTGCTCGTATGTTATTCCAGGTTGAATAGATATTGGAAATAGGGTGGCGTTCAATACATGTCTTGCCATGGTATCTGCTGTAATAGCATCATCGGCATTGAAAATGAAAACATCGCTAGACGTTTGGTTTTGCGCAATGCGCAACTTCGCATCTGCGTATTTACTTAAATCGTAATCGTAACGATCCAAGTGATCTGGAGTAATGTTCGTTAGAATAGCAATGTCAGCTTTGAACGAATACATATTATCCAGTTGAAAACTGCTTACTTCTAACACATAGTAATCGAAGTTTTCTTCAGCAACTTGTCTTGCGAAACTCTTACCTACATTCCCGCCAAGACCTACATTCAAGCCCGCATTTTTAAGAATGTGGTATGTCAACAAAGTGGTTGTCGTCTTGCCATTACTTCCCGTAATTGCAATCATCTTCGCATTGGTATAACGATAGGCGAATTCCAATTCAGATAAGACAGGAATATTTTTTTCATGCAATGCGACAATCAATTTTGCCGAGTTCGGAATACCAGGACTCTTGACTACTTCGTCTGCATTCAGAATCAATTCATCGGTATGCATGCCTTCTTCAAAGGCAACTCCATGTGCATTCAATTCAGCTTTGTATTTGTCTTTCAACAAACCCTTATCCGAAAGGAACACATCGTATCCCATCTTTTTCGCAAGCACTGCTGTTCCTGCACCGCTCTCACCTCCGCCAAGTATGACTAATCGCTTATTCATTATCTTACTTTTAGAGTGATTATGGTTAATACAGCGAGCATGATTCCGATGATCCAGAAGCGAGAAACAATTTTTGCTTCATGCATTCCTTTGCGCTGATAATGGTGGTGAAGCGGCGACATCAAGAAAATGCGACGACCTTCTCCGTACTTCTTTCTTGTGTATTTGAAATAACCCACTTGAAGCATTACGCTTAAGTTTTCAATCAAGAAAATTCCACACAACACCGGAATCAAAAGTTCTTTTCGAATGGCAATAGAGAACGTCGCAATAATTCCACCCAATGCTAAACTTCCTGTATCGCCCATGAATACTTGCGCAGGAAAACTGTTGTACCAAAGGAATCCTACACAAGCTCCAACGAATGCCGCAATGAAAACAGTAAGTTCACCGCTGTGCGGGATGTACATCACATTCAGATAATCTGCGAAAATGTAGTTACCTGAGACATAAGCGAAGATGGCCAGCGTAATACCAATGATAGCGCTTGTACCCGTTGCTAATCCATCAATACCATCGGTAATATTCGCACCATTCGAAACAGCAGTAACAATGAATATTACAATCACAGCGAACACGCCCCACAATACCCATGGACTTTCCATGCTGTCTGGAACCAACCATGCGTAATCGAATTCGTTGTCTTTAACAAAAGGAATCGTAGTCTTTAAACTCTTCTCTTCTTCCCACTGCAACGCTTGCTGATCATCTGTTGCATTTTGAATTTGAACATCAGAAACTTTTTCTTTAATCGTTACTGAAGGACTCCAATAGAGCATACTTGCTACAATAAGTCCAACACCTATCTGTCCGACGATTTTGCTTTTCCCTGCTAATCCCTCTTTATTCTTTTTGAAAACTTTGATGTAATCATCCAAAAAACCAATGAGTCCCAACCAAATGGTTGCAATGATCATGGTTTGAATGTAGATGTTCGTCAAATCCGCGAACAACAAAGTCGGCACGAGAATGGCGGCAAGAATAATCAATCCACCCATCGTAGGAGTTCCTGCTTTCTGCATTTGTCCGTCGAGACCTAAATCACGAATGGTTTCACCCACTTGCTTTTTGCGAAGCATTCGAATCAACGTCTTTCCAAATACCATGGAAATAGTTAATGAAATAAGAATACTTAATGCAGCACGAAACGACAAGTAATGAAACAACCCTGATCCGGGGAAATGCATGTGCTTATCGAGGTATTCAAAAAGATGGTACAACATACTTAGTTCGTTTGAAAGAGTTCTGTTATAATTTGTAAATCGTCGAAGGGATATTTCACTCCACTTATCTCTTGGTACTTCTCGTGTCCTTTACCCGCGATTAAGATGATGTCGCCTGGTTTCGCCAATGAACATGCAACTTCTATCGCCTCGCGACGATCGGTTACCGACAATACTTTTTTCTTTTGAATCGGATCCAACCCTGCAACCATCTCTTGAATGATTGCTTTCGGATCTTCACTTCTAGGATTGTCGCTGGTAACAATTACACGATCGCTTTTATTCGCTGCGATAGACGCCATAACCGGGCGCTTCGCGCGATCGCGATCGCCGCCACAACCAACTATTGAAATAATTTCCTCTTGTCCGCGAACAGACTGAATCGTATTTAAAACATTTTCTAACGCATCTGGAGTGTGCGCGTAATCAACGATTGCTGTTGTTCCGTCTTGTTTACGGATGTATTGAAAGCGACCTTCTGGAGCTCCTAAAGCGGATAGATGAACCAACACCGTTGTTGGATCAGTTCCTAGTTCAACAGCAGCTGCAAAGACAGCAGTTAAATTGTATGCATTGAATTCACCAATAAGAGGAGAATGCAATTCAAATCGATCAATGTTAATTTGAAGTCCTTCAAGCGTGTTCTCAATCAACTTCGCTTTGTAGTCTGCCATCGTATGTAACGCATACGTGCGAATACGTCCCTTGCAAGCAGAAACCAAAGCGTCGTGGTAGCGATCATCTGCATTCACAACAGCATAAGCATTCGCTCCCAACTGATCGAATAATATCTTCTTCGCTTTAATGTATTCATTCATTGAACCGTGGTAGTCCAAATGATCATGAGTCAGATTTGTAAAAATGGCACCGTCAACTTGAACACCCGCCATTCTGTTTTGGTGCAACGCATGGGAAGATGCTTCCATGAAAACGTGCGTGCATCCTTCGCGATACATGCGTGCTAGCAAGTCGTTCAGCGCAACAGCATCTGGTGTTGTATGTGTGGAAGGAATTTCAACTTCGTTAATGCGATTGACAACAGTTGAAAGCAATCCGCACTTATGTCCCATTGAACGATACAAGCGGAATAATAAAGTCGCTACTGTTGTTTTACCATTCGTTCCGGTCACAGCGAGCACCTTCATTTTTTCAGAAGGGTTCTCATAAAAATTCGCTGCCATAACCCCTAGTGCTTTTGAGGTATCAGCCACCTGAACATAGACAATATTCTCGTCTAACTTCTCAGGTAGGTCTTGACAAACAATAGCAGCAGCTCCTAACTCAATAGCCTTCGCTATGTACGTATGACCATCGGACTGAAGTCCTTTTACCGCAACGAACAACGCCATTGGACGAACCGCTCGCGAGTCTGAAGTAATACTCTCTACCGCGACATTGGTTTTTCCAACTACACCCTCAAGTCGCACTTTGTACAATATGTCTTGCAGCAGCTTCATCTTAAAGTAATTTGAATGTTTTGATGATTTGCCTTTGTTCCTGGAAGAATGCTTTGTGTTGCAACCTTTCCATATCCCGAAGTAGAAACCTTGAGGCCTCTCTTTTCCAATACATATACCGCGTCGCTAAGTCCCATTCCACGCACATCCGGGACTTTATTTCCACCTTCATCCTTACTTGAAACAGTCAAGCTAGACCCGTTTGAATTTGCACTGATGTATTGCGCGTCTGTCTCTAAAGCATACGGAAACTGAACATGTGAGAACGCCTTACGCAATGCGTTAGACTCTCCTGATAAAATTGTTGGAATCCAAGGTTGCGCAACGAACGTGCTATCGTTGCCCATTGCATTGTGCGGAATATCTAATTCTGTTCCGAACAAAATATTTGCTAAATCACGGAAAACCGGCGCAGCTATTTTCCCACCAAAGGCTTCGAAAACACGTGCCTTATTGACAACTACAATGCATGAATACTTAGGGTCCTCCGCCGGAAAATAACCAACGAATGATGCGCGATGTGATGTTTCTAAATATTTACCTTTCTCGTAAATTCGAGCAGTTCCTGTTTTACCGGCTGCTCTGTATGGAGAATTTGCAAATGTCTTTTTTCCTGTTCCTATGGTCGTAACTGCCTCCATTAACTTTCGGCCCTTAGCAATAGTTTCAGGCTTCAAGAAATTCTCTCGAATGACAACAGGCTCAAACTTCTCATAGGTTAAACCATTTTTTCGCAATTCATTCACCAATCGAGGCTTCATGAATTTTCCTCCATTAGCAATTGCGTTGTAAAAACACAATTGATGCAACGGTGTTACTTGTAGCTCATAGCCGACAGCCATTTGAGTTAAGCTTAAATCACTCCACCCGGCCTCTTTAGTTGTGCGCTTCACAGAAGATTTTCCCTCTCCTAAAAGATCAATGCCTACCAACTGTCCGTATCCGAATTTTTCTAAATAATCCAAGAACTTCTGCGGGTTGCTTCCAAAAACATCTCGAACAACCATTGCAGTTCCAACATTTGAAGACTTTGCAAAAACCTGTTCTATCGTTATTGAGCCACAAGCCTTAACATCTCTAAGAGTATGTGAGCCTATTGTAAACTCTCCAGACCCTGTATGAACTGCTTTCCCTAAATCAAGGTTGCCCTCTTCAATCGCAGCGAGCAAGCTCGCCAACTTCATAGTTGAACCAGGCTCTACGCTCTGCGTCAGAGCTAAATTCTCAACTTCGTAAAATTTATTTGCAACAGAGTCGTAGGTTAAATTGGCAAGAGCTTTTATATCGCCTGTTTTCACCTCCATAAGAATTACGCAACCCCAATCGGCACGATTTACTTCCATGGTGTGACGCAACGAACTCTGCGCCGCATCTTGAAGGTGAACGTCCAACGTAGTTACAACATCAAAACCTGGCTCTGGCTCCACTACATAATCATCAGACATGGGCATCCAGGTGTCCCCTGCTATTTTCTGTTGCATCTGCTTACCCACCTTTCCTCTCAACAGAGAATCATAAGCCGCCTCAAGACCAACCATGTTGCTCTCTCGATAAATACCTATGGTTCTTGCCGCAAGTGCTCCGAATGGTTTCGCTCTCTTTTCTTTTTGCAAAATGATAAAACCGTTTCTAAGTTTTTTCTCACGCACAAAAGCAAGCTTCTTGAATCGTTGAAGCTGATTGTAATTAAGATGGTCGCCTATTTTCAAATAGCGATTATTCGATTCAACAGCGTTTTGAAATAGACTCTTAACTTCTGCAGCAGTCTTGTTTCCCAAAATTTCTGCTATGCCTGCACTTAAGCTATCGAGTTTATTGTTGAAACGCTCAATGTTGTAGCCACCCTTGCTATCCCAACGAATTTCAAATTCAGGAATACTGATTGAAAGAGGCGAACCGTCCGAAGCTAATATTCTTCCGCGCTCTGGTTCAATGTCACGAAGCTGATAAGTGAATTGTGCAGCACGTCTCTGAGCATCTTCATTTGGAATTGCCTGTATATAGAATACTTTACCGATAATTACCAGGGCTAGCAAACAAAGCACAACGTACAAGACGTATATCCAAACAGATATTTTCTTCAGTTCATTCATTGCCTGTCTTGAAGAAATTGGTATCTACATCTATAATAAAAGGAGTCGTGGTTGAATTGATTAACCCCCAATGATTCACCTGCCCTACGACTTCACTGTGCTGTGATTTAACACTTAATTCACTTGCGTTGGTGCTGTATTCAGAATTCAAATCATTCAGCTTCTCTTTGGTCCGCTTCATTTCAATTTGAACTGATTCAAAGTAGTAGATCATACTAATTTGAATGAAAAACAAGACTACAATAAAAAAGAAAAAAGGCATTTGACGCACCAAAGACTGGCGTGTCAAGAACTCTCCACCGATGATTTCTCTGAAGGTAATTCCTCTGCGTTTATTTTCTTCTGTCTTCGACATATTCTATTACCGAACGAACATTCATTCGGTTTAAAGTTTTATTTTTTTTGACCTACTCGAAGTTTAGCACTTCGACTTCTTCCGTTTCTTTCAATTTCTTCTTGCGATGGAAGTATCGGTTTCGTCTTCACCGGCTCTATCTGACGCTCGAGATTTCCGAAAAAATCCTTCTTCATCTCCCCTTCTAAATTTCCTGATCTAAGAAAATCTTTCACCAATCGATCTTCCAAACTGTGATAACTGATAACCACTAACCTTCCCTCTGGCGCCAACAACTCCAAAGACTGTTGAAGGAACTCCTTCAAAACAGCTATCTCGTCGTTCACAACCATGCGAAACGCTTGGAACATCTGAGCCAAGAACTGCTTCTCCTTCCCGCGTTTCGCGAACGACTGCGTGCAGTCAATCAAAGCTTGCGTTGTTCCCAGCGGCTTATACATGTCAATCTCCTTCGCCACTTTGTAAGCTCCATCAAGCTCGCCATACATGCGTAAGGCATCTGTAATTTCCTGGACGCTCGATTTGTTAATCCACTCATCAGCCGAAATTCCAGTCGATTGATTCATGCGCATGTCCAACGGTCCATTGAATCGAATCGAAAATCCTCGCTCGCCTGAATCAAATTGATGACTGCTTACTCCCAAATCGGCCAATATCCCATCGACCTGCTGAAACCCATGAAGCTGAACCCAATTCTTAACGAATCTGAAATTTTGTGGAACAAAAATCAATCGCTCATCCTGGGGAACATTCTTCGCTGCTTCAGCATCCTGATCAAATGCTATAAGCTTTCCTGTTGTCAAGTGTTTCAATATTTCCTTCGAATGGCCTCCGCCTCCAAAAGTCACATCTACATAAACCCCGTCGGGCTTAATGTTCAACCCCTCTATCGACTCGTGCAACAACACTGGGGTATGATATACTTGTTCCATTACTTGTCGCCTTTTGCGTCAATGTCTTTTCTAACCTCTTCTGCTAACGCTCCGAAATCCATCTCCTCACCCAATACCTCCGCGTTATACTGATCCAATGCCCAGATTTCCATTTTCTGACCTAGACCCGAAATCACCAATTCATTCTTCGAACCATCTACACCCGCATATTCTAAAAGACTTGCAGGCAAAGACAAACGACCAACACTATCCAACTCAAGAAGCGTAGCTCCTTTCATGAATTTGCGCTGAAACATCTGATGCTTTTGATTGTAACGGCTCAACTTCGACATTTCCTCATTCACGATATCCCACTCTGGCTTAGGGTAAACTACCAAGCACTGTGTAAAAATGTCGCGGTTAACGACCAACCCATGATGAAGAACATCTTCCAACTGCTTTTTTAAGCGCGCAGGAAAGAGCAAACGCCCTTTTGCATCGACTTTACAGTGGTATTCTCCGAGTAGGTTTAACATTCAATTGTGAATTGTTTTCCAAAAATAATCACTTCTTCCCACTTTTTACCACTAAATAGCCCAAAATCGCCATTTTGTTAAAAACTTAGAGCGCTAACAACCGGCTATAATTCTCTAAACACACTGTTAATCAATACTTTTAGACCCAAAACATACCGGTGGGAAAAAGTGGGAAATGTTAATTACAATGAACACACCCCTTCATTCACCTCAAATTGTTCATTGCTTGTAACAATGAATGACTGTTCTCGAGTAGAATCGCGTAAATTCGTCAGCTATAGATTATGGAATACACTTTAAAAACCGACGGTGACTACACCTACATTGAAGAGGGAGAAGGCAAACCGCTCGTTCTACTTCACGGCTTATTCGGAGCGTTAAGCAACTTCAAAGACGTGGTCGATCATTTCAAGCCACGATACAAAGTTGTTATCCCTATGTTACCGCTATACACAATGCCCCTTCTAACAACAGGTGTAAAGTCATTAGCAGAATTTCTGCACGATTTCATTCAACATAAAAAATGGGACAAGGTGAATCTTTTAGGAAATTCACTGGGTGGACACGTAGCCTTGGTCTACACCAAGAACCATTTGGAAAGAGTTGAATCACTTATTCTCACCGCCAGCAGCGGCCTATACGAAAATGCATTCGGCTCGAGCTTCCCGAGAAGAGAAGACAAAGAATTCATCCGTCAGAAAGTTGCGGTAACCTTTTACGATCCAAAACACGCTACTCCGGAATTGGTCGACGAATGCTACGAGGTAGTAAACGATCGCAACCGCGTTTTGCGCATTTTAGCCCTTGCGAAAAGTGCTATTCGCCATAACATGGCCGATGATTTAAAAGACATGAATATTCCGGCATGCCTAATCTGGGGAAAGAACGACACCATAACTCCCCCTGAAGTCGCTGAAGAATTTCAACATAAACTTCCACAAGCCAAATTGTATTGGATTGAAGAATGCGGGCACGCTCCAATGATGGAACAGTCGGCACAATTCAACACATTACTCGACGCTTGGCTGAAAGAGCAAAACATATAAAGCAAAATGAGTAAAGAATTAATTCATTCTGCTACCTTCGTAAAATCGTCGGTAGAAACCGACAAATGTCCCCCACCCATCTACCCTGAATTCGCATTCATTGGAAGATCGAACGTGGGAAAGAGTTCACTCATTAATATGCTTGTGAACAAAAAAGGACTTGCGAAAACTTCGGCAAGCCCGGGGAAAACACAAACCATCAATCACTTCCTAATTAATGAGGAAAAGCACCCGTGGTACTTGGTCGATTTACCTGGATATGGTTATGCAAAAACGTCTAAGACCGAACGCAACAAATGGGGAAGCTTCATACGAAACTACCTCGACCAAAGAGAAAATCTCATTTGCACTTTTGTGCTTTTAGACTTCCGCATTCCGCCTCAAAAGATAGATCTAGAATTTATGCAATGGTTGGGTGAGCAAGGACTTCCATTTTGCATCGCATTTACAAAGTGTGAAAAATTAACAGATCTTCAGAAGACCATCCGTTTCGATGCGTTTTCGAATGAATTGAAAAAGACTTGGGAAGAACTTCCACAATACTTCTTTACAGCTTCTGTTGAGAGAATGGGGCGCGTAGAACTTCAAGAGCAAATAGCAGCTTGGAGAAAAGAGTTCGCGAAAGACTACGATTAAAGCGGAGGATTGATCTTCATCTTCTCTGCGTAGTAATCGCAGAAATCACGCATAGTCGCTGCCATTCGGGCATCACCTGTGGCTTTTTCAAAACTATCTGAAAGAGTCAATAAGGTTTGATGAACGAAGAAAGTCATTTCTTCTACCTGCATGTCTTTTGTCCATAAATCTATACGCATGGTGTTCGCCTCGGCCTTGTCCCATACTGAAAGAATCATGGCCTTGCACTCCGCTTTCTTACCAAGTTCCGGCGCTTCCCATTGAATGGTTTCAGGAACATTGTTTTCGTCTAATTCTACCTCAATTGAAATCGTTGACTTCTTCATAAATTCGGTTTATATGCTTGTAATATTTTCTGTGCGTTGTCTTCTTTTAAGAGACGATCAACTGTAATCTCCGGATGCTTTTCCATATAACTTCGCACCATTTGATACCCCATAAAAACTCCCAACTGCGGAGAACTCTCTTGCGGAACATTCCGAGCATTTGTGAAAGGCCCGTACTCAAACCACTTCTGAACTTCCACTCTATTCTTTGAGAACAACACTTCCTGACGCGCAATTTCCTTCCAAACATTCAACTGATGGCCTTGCGTCCAAGTGTACTGCTCAGTAGTCCAAGCCATCAATGTCGAATCGTGAATTTCTTCAAACGATAACCACGTCAGGTAATGAGCCTTTCCATGAAAAATCATTTCCGACAACATGTCGTTCTCATGCTTAATAGTATCGGCCTTCAACAAATAGTAATAAGCTAAGTTCTTCATGGCATTGGGAACCAATTGCACGGGGGTCATATCATCTTTTTGATATTGCGGAAAAGGAACCGACTTCGTAATTCGATTTTCTTTTCCTAAATAAAAATCCAGTCCCACCGCCAAATACTCATCGGTACTATAAGCGCCTATATTAAAACCCGAATTCATCCAGATCAACTGCGGCAATTTCATTCCAGGAATTAAGGTCTGCATGCGCAACGATGACTCGAGAATTACTTTGTGAAGCGAGTCCAATTTTTCATTCGTGTAGTGTTTATCAATTTCAGACTTCAAGTCCTGAAAATCCGGATGAGTCACAAATCCCCGAACCAGTTTGGCAGTAGCTGCGCTGTCACAAGGACCGGCATTGATAACTCGTTCAAGATACAAGCAGAAAAACTTTCCGTATTTCGATTTGAGGTTTGCAACCTGCTCCTCATTGCTCCAATCTGCGCGAAAACAATCTTCATCGAACCTCTGTGGGTTCAAAGTTTTCCCTTCAATATCTACATCAATATCCTTATGCTTATCTGCATCTTTGCAAGAGTAACAGAGCATTGTCAACAAAATAGACAATACTAGAAGGAAGGAATTCGTTAGCTTTGGCATAGTTATTTGCAAAAGTCATTAAAAAAGACATTGATATGAAAAAAATAAACATCTTAATTTTATTGTGTTTCTTGACAACTTTGTCATTCGCTCAAGTAGCAAAAACACAATCAAACAAATTTCGTCTCGGCTTCAAGGCCTCTCCAAATGTTTCTTGGTTTGCCAGTGACAATGGGAATATGACTGTGGGCGACAAGTCGCTTCAATTTGGATATGGATTGAATTTCGATATATTCTTCGCTGAGAATTATGCTATAGGCACTGGATTCAACATCAATAACACGGGAGGTAAGTATTCTTATTTCGCTGAATTTCTAGGCGAGGATAAAGACGCCCAAGGAACTGTACTTTCAGACATGAAACAAGTGGGTCTTACTAGCAGAGATCTGCGATTGCAATACCTTCAAATTCCATTGACCTTCAAAATGAAAACCGCAGAAATTGGCTACATCACTTACTGGGGACAATTCGGATTAGGTCTGAACATGAATTTCAAAGCAATCAGCAATGACGAAATTGATTTTCTGAGTTACCAGGATAAAAATTCATTTGAATGGACAACTTCAAACCGCGAATCAACAATCACTGAAAAAAATGACATCAAGAATGAAGTAAATATTTTTTCTTCGAATTTAATTTTCGCAGCAGGTATTGAATACAACCTTTCTGGAAACACCAGCATTCTCGCTGGTCTTACTTTTCAAAATGGATTCACAGATGCATTGAAAGGCAATGGAGTTGCAAAAGATTCGAATACCAACACCTTCATGTACAACAACGACAGTAAGAAAACTTTGAAGACATTCGAATTGTCTGGACTTCCGAATTACGTTGAATTGAACATTGGCATATTATTCTAAGAATTCACTTTCACTTTGTAAATCCCGTACCTTTGAGGTTCGGGATTTTTTTATGAAAAAAAAGGAAACAGTTGATTTTATTGTAGACTGGCTTCGCCAATATTGCGAAACAAGTGGTATGGCCGGATTCGTCGTTGGGGTAAGCGGAGGTATCGATTCTGCGCTAACTTCAACTCTTTGCGCAATGACCGAAAAGCCTACGCTTCTTGTTGAAATGCCAATACATCAGGCCCAAAGTCAAGTCACGCGCGCCCAGCAGCACATGAAGTTTTTAGAGAATAGATATGACCATGTAAATTGTGAGCGCGTAGAATTAACAGCTACTTTCGAAACCTTAGTTCAGTCTGTGCCTCGGTCACAAAACGAAGCGCTTTATAACCTCAGTCTTGCGAATTCTAGAGCTCGCCTTCGTATGACCACTCTCTATTATTTCGCCGGTATTCATAGATACCTTGTTGCTGGTACCGGAAATAAAGTGGAGGATTTTGGTGTGGGATTTTTCACCAAATACGGAGACGGTGGGGTTGATCTTTCTCCAATTGCCGATTTAACCAAAACAGAAGTTTATTTCTTGGCTGAATCGCTCGGAATAAATGAAGATATTCTAAATGCCGCACCAACGGACGGACTGTTCGGAGATGACCGAAGCGATGAAGATCAATTAGGCGCTAGTTATCCCGAATTGGAATGGGCCATGAACTACAGCGGCCTTGGTGAAAAAATATCAAATCGAGAACGCGAAGTTTTGGAGATTTACAAAAAACTGAATAAACAAAATCAACACAAAATGCAACCCATCCCAGTTTGCATATTAACAGACGACTTAAAATCATGATGAATTTAGATTTAACAGGAAAGACAGCAGTTGTGTGCGGTGCAACACAAGGAATTGGTTTTGCAACAGCAGTACAATTAGCAAAACAAGGTGCTTCTCTTATTCTTATAGCTCGAAGCGAAGAAAGATTGATACACGCCGTATCTCAATTAGAAAATCCTGAAAGACATGCATATGCCGTTGCTGATTTTTCTCACCCCCAATCAGTGAAAGAGGCTATTCAAAAAGTAACCGCAGAACATACTGTAAACATACTCGTGAACAACACGGGCGGACCTAATCCTGGTAAAGCGATTGATGCTGATATCGAAGAGTTTCGCCAAGCATTCAATTCGCATTTAATCTGCAATCAAATTTTGGCTCAAGCTGTAGCAGAAGGAATGAAAAAATCGGGATACGGTCGTATTGTGAACGTTATCTCTACTTCAGTTAAACAACCACTTCCGAACTTGGGTGTAAGCAACACCATTCGCGGAGCTGTTGCGAGTTGGAGCAAGACATTGGCTTCAGAATTAGGAGCTTTTGGAATCACGGTAAACAACGTGCTTCCTGGTGCCACGTCAACAGGTCGATTGGAACAAATCATGAATAACAAGGCGGCTAAAACAGGACATACAGCCGAAGAAATAAAACATGAAATGGAAAATGAGGTGCCGTTAAAGCGTCTTGCAAAGCCTGAAGAAATTGCGAATGCAATATCTTTCTTGTGCTCTCCAGCGGCTGCCTACATCAACGGTATTAACCTACCCGTTGACGGAGGAAGAACGCTTTCGCTTTAATATTCTATTTGCCGTTTTAATCCTATGCATTGTTAAGAACCACGGCTATGGCCATGATAACGGCAATAGCTTCTAAAATAACTCTTACCACAAACGGAAGAAGAGATATTGAAAATGCACAGATCATTAGCAGCAAGGCAATCCAAAAATTCTTGCTAAACCCTTCCAATAAAAAGACAGTAAGAGCGGGTAAAAACAGCGCGAGCAGAATAAAAAGTATCAGCGCTAAATCCGAATCAATCTTCTGACCCAATTGACTTTCAGCCATCGCTGAATTTATTTGAACGGGTACAACAGACTGAATGAGCTGCACCATTTTTTCTCTTTTTGAAGCACCTGTTTCAAGATTCTCCGAAAGATTCTTAGAAAGGTCTTGCGAAGCACCTTCGGAACGACCTTGTGAAACATCTTGCGTAGCATCTTGCGTAGCATCTTGCGTAGCATCTTGTGTAGCATCTTGTGTAACATCTATTTCAAGATTCTTCGAAAGATTCTCCAAAAGGTCCTGCGGAAGGTCTTGCGAAGCACCTTCGGAACGACCTTGTGAAACATCTTGAAACTGGTCTTTCGAAGCAAAATGATTCCATTCAATATGATAACCGGGCTGGTACACGCGTTTTTCAACTGAGCAAGAAGCCAAAGAAATAATGGCCAAAACGAGAACAATCCAATTTCTATTCATAATGAAACTATTTATTTATGGTTCGAATTTAAGTTATTCCATTCAACATAAAGCAAAAGAAAAGGGTTGACTTTCGTCAACCCTTTTTTTATAGCACTTCAAAAAGATCAATATCTGTAAGCGTCGTTCTTGAATGGACCAGCAATTGGAACACCAATGTAATCCGCTTGACTTTGAGTTAATGTTTCCAATTCAACACCAATCTTCGCTAAGTGCAACATTGCTACTTTCTCATCGAGGTGCTTTGGTAAAACATAAACCTTGTTCTCGTAGTT
>JBILTL010000182.1:0-2763 GCA_044371535.1 Flavobacteriales bacterium
TGTTCACGAAGGTGCTCACTCTTGGTATCAAGGAATGTTGGCCACCGACGAAAGTAAATACTACTGGATGGACGAGGGCTTCACAAGCTTCGCAGCAACTGTGGTGATGAATGCGTTGTTCCCTGCACAAGCAGATCCTTATCATCGCGAATCAATTGATGGCTACTTGGAATTGGTTAAAGCTGGAATTGAAGAACCGTTAACCACCCACGCAGATCATTTCGAAACGAACTACGCCTATGGTGTTGCCGCCTATAGCAAAGGAGAGACCTACTTAAGTCAGTTGGAATACATCATGGGATCAGAACTCTTTGATCAAACCATGCACACTTATTTCAACGAATGGTCTTTCAAGCACCCAGAACCTGAAGACATTTTGCGTGTTGCTGAAAAAGAAAGCGGATTGGTACTCGACTGGTTCGATGAGTATTTCGTTGGAACAACGAAAACATTGGACTACGCTGTAGATAGCGTGATTACTAGCAAAGGAGAAACTGAAATTGTACTTGAACGCAAAGGGTTATTCCCGATGCCTTGCGAAGTAACTGTTAGTTTCGACAATGGAAAAGAATGTATCTATTACATTCCGCTTGATTTGATGCGAGGAATGAAATTCAGAGGTGAGATGCCCGAGAACTGGAACTTTCAACAAGATTGGCATTGGGTGGACAATACCTATTCATTGAAATTTAAAAATCCGAATATGAAAGTTGTGAAGGTTACGGTTGATGCGAAGAATCAAACCATTGACACCGACAAAACCAACAACACGTATTCCATAACCAAATAAGCCGTGTTTAAAAACTATTTCGCATTTACTAAAAGCCTAGCGCTGAACTTCATCATTGGTTTGATCATCTCCATTGGATTGCTTGTTGGTCTTGGACCACTCGTTATTTCTTATGGAAAGGAATTGCCCTTTTCTATTTTAAGTTTTGTAGTGTTGTTCAACGCCATTTGGTGGGGTTGGCAAATTGGTTTTCTTTCATCGTTGACTTATATTTTATTGGGTGTTGCGGGGTTGAAAATTTTCCCGAATCACGAAAGCGGGTTGAAACATTTGTTCACCATAACAAACTGCGGATATTATTTCGGATTCCTAGCGGCGGCATTGTTAGCTGGATACTTCGCTGAAATTCCGAGAAAGAAAAAAATGCTGAACACACTTGCTGTTTGGTTTCTTGGACACGCACTCATTTTGTTGCTTGGCGGATTGTACATCTACCGCATAAACCCAGAACGCGCTTGGGCGTTCATTCAATTAGACTTTCCTGCATACGCTATGAAGGCCACAGCCGGATTAATCATTACTGTTGCCTTCTTGCGTTTCGTAGAAGGTCGCGAGAACTTTTATAAAGCATCTTAAACTATGAAATACATTCAACTTAGTTACAACGAAGGCGTGGCAACTGTTGCGCTCGATCGTCAAGAAAAATTCAACAGCTTCGTCATGGACATGTCTGTTGAATTGCAAGAAGCATTGACTGAAATTAAAAACCGAACGGACGTTCGGTGCGTGGTATTAACTGGAAATGGAAAAGCATTTTGTGCGGGACAGGACTTGGGTGAAGCTATTGCTACTGACGGCCCTGGATTGGAGAGCATTTTGAAAGATGGATACAATCCGATTATTCGCATGATGCGTGAATTGCCCCTTCCTATCGTTGGTGCCATTAACGGCGTAGCTGCTGGTGCAGGTGCAAACATTGCCTTGGCTTGCGACTTGGTCGTTGCTTCAGAGAACGCAAGCTTCTTGCAAGCGTTCACCAAAATAGGATTAATTCCCGATAGCGGTGGAACGTACTTCCTTCCAAGAATTATTGGAACACAGCGTGCAATGGCGCAAATGCTTTTGGCCGATAAGGTTACTGCTGCTGAAGCCAAAGCTATGGGATTGATCTACGATGTATATCCAACAGAAGAGTTTCAAACGAAAGTTACCGAACTTGCAAAGCGCTTGGCCGCAATGCCTACCAAGGCTTTGGCATTCACGAAGCAAGCAATCTATGCTGGATGGAACAACACTTTAGAGCAGCAATTAGATCTTGAACTCGACCTTCAAAAAAGAGCAGGACAAACCGCCGATCATCACGAAGGTGTTGCAGCGTTTCTAGAAAAACGCGCACCTACCTTTACCGGAAAATAATTGAGCGTATGAGTCAATGGATTTCAAGAACTGATCAATTACCGGAAGACGGACAGCGCGTATTGGCTTTCGTTCCGGGCAACACTGTTTTTCTTCCGGGAAAAACGGGAGAAACCGAATTGCGTGAAGTTATTGTTCTTCATTTTCAAAAAGATTTTTACTTTAACGACAAAGAGAAAGCTGAAAAACACGGCGTCCACTTTTGGAAGGGTGAAGGAAATTCCAATCAGTTTTTTCAATCGGTATCTCACTGGATGCCCATGCCCAAGCTAAATGCATGAAAGAGCTCATTGAAAAGCTTCACTTAAAAAATGTGCTGAGACTTTCGGCAGCTACTGGAATAGGTCAACTTTTAACCTACGGAAGTGCCCCAATCCTTTCGCGCATTTATAACACCGAAGACTTTGCGTGGTTCGCTTTGTTCTATGCCTGGATCATCCCATTCGCGGTACTTGCGACGCTTCGTGTTGAGTACAGCATTCCGAACGCCGAAACGGAAATGATGGCGCGCGAACGTGCGAAATTGGCCATAAACAACGCTTGGAGATTGGCTTCGGTCATTGCAATTGCATTCAGTGTTTTGTATTTCTTCGGCATGCACATCTCTGCGTTTGAAG
>JBILTL010000183.1:0-2760 GCA_044371535.1 Flavobacteriales bacterium
CAGCAACAAGATTGTCTTCAAATTCCTCTGGACCGGGGAACCACAATTCGTCTGAGAGTCTGTAAATTGGCATCGCGTTACGAAGTTAGTTCTACTTTGACTTCGAATTGAAAAACTATGCAGTGGATTGAAGAACAATTACAGAAACCTTTTGAGCCGAAAGCTTACAGCGAGCTAGACGCCTACATTCGCGAGAGCGCGGCTGAAGCGCGAAAGCTCACGCCCACTCCGCGTGAAAGCGCTGTGGTTATTGTCCTTCATCCGCATGAAGGCGATGCTGGATTGACCTTGATTCAGCGTCCGGTATACAACGGCGTGCACAGCGGACAAATGGCTTTTCCTGGTGGGAAGAAAGATGATGGCGACGAAAGTCTGTTGCATACAGCCTTGCGTGAGTTGAACGAAGAAGTGGGGCTTTCACTTCCAACCGAAAAAAATTATTTGGTGTTGAATGAAATCTTCATTCCGCCGAGCCGCATGTTGGTTCAGCCGTTTGCGACCGTATTGAAAGAAGAGCCTCTTTTCATTCCGAAGGAAGACGAAGTTGCGGCTTTGGTCCCGATTCCATTGTCACATTTCGGAGCGAACATGAAGACGGAAAAGATGGAAATCTTCATGCCGCACATTCAGCAAACGAAGTCGGTACCTGCCATTCGCTATAACGACTATTTGATTTGGGGAGCGACGGCCATGATGTTGTTCGAGCTGCGTGACCGCTTGGATTTAAAAAATAAATATTAATAATTGAACCGATCTGTGCGTTACC
Organism: Flavobacteriales bacterium; assembly: GCA_044371535.1. GTDB lineage: Bacteria > Bacteroidota > Bacteroidia > Flavobacteriales_D > Sanyastnellaceae > CAIZGX01. The sequence goes on from JBILTL010000183.1 coordinate 767, forward strand.
TGTACAGCGGCATGAAACACCCTTCTTTTGGCACTATTTAACAAACATAAAACGTATGCTTCCTTCAAAGACGAAGAGCTTATGCCGCTGATTGCGGCCGGCAACGAGCGCGCCTTCGAAGAACTATACACCCGTTACAGCCGGCCGATTCATTCTTACTTCTTTCGCATGCTGCGAAAAGACAAAGAGGTTGCGGCCGACTTCACACAAGAGCTTTTCAGCAAAGTCTTTCGTCATGCCGAAGGCTTCGATGTGAAACGTAATTTCAAAACGTGGCTCTACAGCATGGCACACAACCAATGTAAGAACGAATATGCGAAGCATGAAGTTCGCGCCGAGGCGCGAATGGCAATTGCGACAGCCGAAGTAAACGAACACGACCGCGACATGGATCGCTCTACATTCGAAGAGGCACTGCAAGATGCGCTGTCGCAATTAGACGAAACCAAAAGAACCACCTTCGAACTTCGGTTCGTGCATGAACTCAGCAATCCGGAAATAGCCGAAACCATGGGCTGCTCCGAAGGAACCGTGAAATCGCGCATCTTCTACACCCTCAAAGAACTCAACGGTATTCTTCACGAATACAAAGAACTTTTACTTTCATTTCTCTTCATCCTATTAAAATCATGAGCACACAAAAACCTTTCACCTATCAGCCCGAAGACTTGGAGCGCCTTCTGCGTACCAAGGAATTCAACGGTTTGCTTCAAGAGGAACGCGCCTTTGTGTTGCAACATGTTTCCAACGAAAAGGAATTCAATGAACTCAAAATGCTTTTGGGTAACATTGAATCTTCCGAGCACGAGATGCAAGATCCTCCTGCAGCTGTTTGGAAAAACTTAAAGAAAGAATTCAACGCACAAAAGCCTTCTCGATTCAAAGTGTGGTTGAACTTCCTCTTTCCTCCTCTTCCCAAGTGGAGCGGATTCCGCACAGTTTCTTTTTCCTTAGTTGGTATGGCTGCTGTAGTTGGAGCAATCGTATGGTTCGTTCCTTCAGAAAAAAAATCTGATCAATTTGCAAGTGTTCAGGACACTTCCGAAAACAAGGAAACTCAAAATTCAATTTTGGATACTGTTTCTGAAAATTCAGAATTCAAAGTCAATCCAGAACAATACGCCGAGCTAAAGCCAGTATCTGGAATTTATGAAACACCCGTGGTTCGCGAGGTGGAGCATGTGCATGAAGCTCCGGTTAATGACGAGGTTAGTGAAGAAAATTCCATTGCGCCAGCGAACGACGCTATTGAAGCCAAGTCCGATAGAAGCATGGAAAACGATGCTCCAACCGTGATCGAAAGCACTAATTCTTTCCCAACAATGAATTTTTCAAATGATGGAAATTTAAACGCACCAGCCGTTCAATGGACCACGGTAACCAACGGAACCACAACCATTGTTACAGACTCAATAAAATTTCAACCCAAAAAGAAAAATAAAAAGAAAACCCCACCGAAGAAAAAGTGACGAATAATTTTCAAAATGGACATTGTATGTTCATTTTTGTGGAATGAAAAAAATACTTGTCGCAAACCGTGGAGAAATTGCCTTGCGCATCATGCGCTCAGCGAAAGAAATGGGAATTGCCACTGTTGCTATCTATAGTGAAGCCGATCGTAATGCACCTTTCGTAAAATATGCCGATGAGGCCGTTTGCGTAGGTCCTCCGCCTTCCAACCAATCGTATTTACAAGCAGACAAAATCATTGAAATTTGTAAAGAGTTAGGCGTTGAAGGGATTCATCCAGGGTACGGATTCCTTTCTGAAAATGCCGGATTTGCAAGAAAAGTTCAAGAAAACGGAATCACCTTCATTGGTCCGAATCCGGACAGTATAGATATGATGGGAAGTAAACTTGCTGCAAAAGCTGCCGCAAGAAAGTATAACATTCCCATGGTTCCCGGAACGGAAGACGCCATTGCAGATGTGGAACAAGCGAAGCGCGTAGCCCTTGAAGTTGGACTTCCGATTTTAATTAAAGCTAGCGCAGG
>JBILTL010000075.1:0-9766 GCA_044371535.1 Flavobacteriales bacterium
TTTGAACCTAGAGTCGCTTTTCGCAAACGGAATAACTCCTTCGATTATCGATACTATCCAGATAGGTTCTGCAGAAAGCGAGACAGTAGTATCAAATCTTGTGAATGCTATCTCATTCGAACATTTACATCAGTAAGATGAAATTCAAATTATCAATAGCGGGGCTGCTTATTGCAGCCTCGCTTAATTCTTTAGCATGCGACGTTTGTGGCGGAGGCGGATCTGGAAACTTCCAAGGAGTAATTCCTTTGTTCGGGCAAAATCAATTTGCCTTCCGAGTGAACGCCTTTTCTGCAATTCACCCGACAACAGCCTACAGCAGTCCTGTTCCACCCAGTATCATTCTCGAAGATCATTTCCTTCAACATGAATTTACCTTGAGAAATTTCAGTGCTAAAAAGATGATATATTCTGCCAGCATACCCATTGGTATTAACACACGCGTGGAAACCGCTAGGACAACACAAATCAAAGGTATTGGCGACATTCAATTGGGGGCTTCTCGTATCTTGGTTAACACTTCGGACAGTTCATTTCGAACAGCAAAGCACATTCTAACCGTTGGTATAGGTTTATCACTTCCGACTGGAAAATATATGCAGCGCGACGAAACACTTCTTCGCTTACCAGCCAATTTTCAATTGGGAAAAGGAGCCTATGCATACAGCTTCAATTTGTATTATGTTCTAAGACGAAAAAATCTTGGCCTTGCCCTGAATGCCCAAGAGCGTATCTTTTCTGAAAATGAATTGAGTTATCAATTTGGTAATTCAACGACATTATCAGCGGTCGCCTTTTATAGATTGAACCTAGAATCACAAAGACTCACCTTGCTACCTCAATTTGGAATTGGCAGCGAAAATCAGAAACAAGATTTTTCATACGGAGTGGCTGAAGTTTCGACAGGAGGAAACCAGACCTGGGCCAACTTCGCCATAGATGCGTACCGCGGTAGATGGGCATATGGGATTAACTTCCAACAAAAAATTCACTCCAGTATTCCATCGGGTGAATCTGAGAGCTTTACTCGCTATGGCGTTCAGATTACATATAAATTGGGCGTTAAGAAATAATCAAAATTTCTTATTTAGAATCGTTTTACTTAATATATCTTCGCGGCATGATTCGATTAATCATTGCCGATAACAGTCAGATTGTCCAAACCGGACTTCATTCTATCTTTTCGAACTACGAAAACATAGAGATCATCGGCGATGCAGGAAACGCTGAGAATTTATACGAACTGCTCCTTTCCTTCGAAGCAGATGTATTACTCATGGACTTTACTGCGCCAGGATTTTCCGTAGACACCATCAGAAAAGCCCTGCGTCTTCAACCTAAATTAAGAATTGTTGCGCTAACCGCTGACCAAAGCGGAGCAACCATTGTGAATGCCTTACGAGCTGGAGTAACGAGCTACATTCGTAAGGATTGCGATGTAAACGAGATTTTAGATTCAGTGCGCGAGACTGCAGCGGGCAGCGTTTTCTTTTGTGGAAACATTGTTGACCGTATTCGCAAAGAAGCCATTGACATTGAAGATTTAGCAGTAGCAACCTACGATTGCGAGCCAACAACAATCAGCAGCAGAGAGAATGAAGTCATTACGCTTATTGCGGAAGGTTATACCAACGTCGAAATTGCCGAGAAGCTTTTCCTCTCCACTCATACGGTTAACACACACAGAAAGAACATCATGCAGAAGCTCGGCGTGAACAACACGGCGGCTATTGTCATGTATGCGGTGAAGAAAGAATTGGTTAGCCCCAACAAATTTCTCTTCGCGCCCTCTGCGAATGGCTAAAGTCTGAATATTTGTGTTATTTTTGATTTCCTGTTTTTAAGGAATCAATCAACACGCTCAATGATAGCAACACAAAAACCGATTGAGATTCGTAAAGTAGCTGAAAGCCGCATTCACCAAGTCAATTGGGAGAACCTCGGATTCGGACAAGTATTTTCGGATCACATGTTAGTGATGGAATACCACAACGGCCAATGGGGAGCACCCGTTATTCAACCGTATGGTCCGTTGCATTTTTCTCCAGCAATTAGCTCATTACACTACGGACAAGCCATTTTCGAAGGAATGAAAGCCTTCCGAAATACCGATAATGAAGTTTTTATTTTCCGTCCGGAAGAAAACGCCAAGCGCATGAACCACAGCGCCGAACGCCTGTGCATGCCAACAATACCAGAAGACTTATTCGTGAAATGTGTTGAAGAACTTATTTCATTGGACCGCAGCTGGGTTCCTACCCTCGACGGCGAAGCTCTATACATTCGTCCACATATGTTTGCTATTGACGAGTATGTTGGAGTGAAGCCAAGCGATAGTTATATGTTTGTTGTTTTCACCAGTCCGGTTGGAAGTTATTACACTTCCGAATTGAAGGTAAAAATTGAACATCACTACTCGCGTGCTTCTCACGGTGGAACGGGTTCTGCGAAAGCAGCTGGAAATTACGCTGCGGCGTTACTTCCAACCAAAAAAGCACAAGACGAAGGGTACAACCAATTGTTATGGACCGACGCTGAAAGTCACGAGTATTTGGAAGAAAGTGGAACCATGAACGTGATGTTTCGCAAGGGAAATACCATTATGACTCCGCAACTTTCAGATTCTATTTTAAGTGGAGTTACGCGTGACTCTATTTTGCAAGTGGCTCGCGATTGGGGTTATGAAGTTGTTGAAAAGCGCATAGCTGTTGCTGAATTGGTTGAAGGACTTCGTAACGGAGAAATCAATGAGGCCTTCGGTGCTGGCACTGCTGCTACCATTGCTCCTATTCGCACCATTAGCTTAGACGGTGTTGATTACAATTTGAATGAATACGCCAATTGGGAGTTCGCTCCTAAAGTTTCTTCCTACTTAGATCGCGTAAAGCGCGGAAGAGAAACAGATACACACAACTGGAATCACGTCGTTTAATTATTCGGCGTAGAGATACCAATTGTTTCGACTTTCATAAGGACGGTAGAGGTAATACACTCTACCGTTTTTTATTTGTGGATTGCGAATGTGCTGCCAATAAAGGTTCTTCTTCAACTCCAGACTTCCGTCTTCCTTCAATAAATTAAATGTAGATTCTCCAGTTCTAAGCTGAGTAAAGCACACAACTTCTTTCTTCTCCGGGTCGAATTGAACGTTCAACACCTTCTCCTTTACCGATAAATTTGAAAGATTCCGTTCTCCTTTCATTGCAACACGTTTCAGTTGCTCTCCTTCAGCATTAATGCTAACCACTTCCCCTTGTGAAATGTTATAAATGGACCAATGGTTTTCATGCTGAACAATTTTAGCCACTGGATCTCTATAGAATGGACTCTCTTTAAACCGTGTCATCTGTCCGGCTACAATTTCCTTCGGCACACCGTAGTCCAATTCGTACTGATAAGCTATGCGCTTGGCTCTACCATCCATGTATTTGTATTCAGACTTAAACAATTCCATGGTTAACGAATCTGCAACATGAGCCAACTCTATAGGATCAGTGCTGTTATTCTTCAACAAATAATAACTGAATTCTGGGTATTCTTCGGTGAACGTGTGGAAGACAATGTTCGAATTGAGGAATCCACAAATGGGTTCAAACTCTTGACGAAACGATTCGTAGCTTAACTTATCTAAATGCAAAAAAGGTTCGGCCTGAAGTTGAAAAACTGAATTCTCTGTCAACACAAAACACGCACCTGTTGGAGCTAAATGAAAACGCTCGGCGGGTTCATTTATATGAAAAGAAGTGACAATCTTTCCAAAAGAATCGATCTGCGCAATCCAAGCCTCTTCCCACAAATCGCGTTTCTCATAAGCTGGCTTAATCAATTTCTCGTGTTCGTAGAGAAGCATGGTTAAATTGCCATTCCACCAAACAAAATCGCCGACAGAATACTTCACACTTCCAAAAACGCTGTCAGGAGCATCGGTAATTCCGAGTACAGGTAATTGATAAATATGCTCGAGCAATTCAACAACTTTGGTCAAATTCGTTGTATTAAAGTCGTAGTAGCCGATCGACTGAATAACATAGCCGTTGTTGGAAGTTGGGATCGCGAACTCTCCGTTTTCATCGGTCACCGCGAATTGCTTTCCGTTACTCCACTTCACTACAGCTCCGCTAATGGGTTTCTTGGTATTGAATGAAATGACCCTTCCTCGCTCCTGTGCATAGCTCACAAACGAGAAAAAGAATATCACCAATATTATTGAAATCCGAATCTTCATGAATGGTAATTTAAGTTGAAACGAGCTTCGCTCTCTTCCAATTAAATTTAAAAATTTCGTTTCTATTTCTGGAAATAATGCAAGGTCTCATCAACCGTATTCTGAGTTACTGCATGATAGTTCCCTCTGCAATGTCCATAAATGCTCAATGCTGTGACGTGGTAACCATTGTTCTCCATGGCTTCGTACAACGGAGCGACGAATTTTCTTCTTCCTACTTTTTCTAAAAAGGTAGCAAGATCAGCAAACACAGCTTCATTCTTCGATTGAATAGAAAGCATGAACCAAGCAAAGAGCACCTCCGAATTTCCAATTTTCGATATGTGGAAACTCTCATCCAATGATTGAATTTTAGACAGCGACAGGTTGTAGTTCACATTCGACAAAAAACGATAACGCTCTTGGTAACTCCAATTGTTCCAGGGAAGATCTTTGTTCGTGATCTCATCTCCTTCCCACTTCAAACGAAGTTCATCTACTTTCTCCAATTCCGCTGATTGAACAACAGCCGTATTCGCAGGCAATCCGGCTGAATAAATCCATTGATCAACTCCAATTTGGTCTGCTTGCTCTTTGGTTAAAAGTTCGGTTGTTAAAATGTCTATGAATCCTTCGGTAGTCATAACACCGAATGCATGCGACTGGAAGTAGTTCTTTAAGAACGCATCGAACTTCTCTCTTCCAACTTTCTCTTCTATGGTTCGAAGGAAGAAATAGCCCTTGTTGTAAGCGATGTCGTTCATGCCATCGTCTGGATTTCTATTCTCTAACGCCAATTTCAAATGCGTGTCTTCTGCTGGAAGTTCCGCTAGTGTTGCATTCAAATCTTGACGTGCCAAGGTTGCCAACATCTCTGCCTTCGCCTTTCCGTAAAGCGATTCCATGATTCGCTGTTCGAAGTAAACCGTGAAGCCTTCATTCAACCAGAAGTCGTTCCAAGTAGCGTTGGTTACCAGGTTCCCGCTCCAGCTGTGCGCAAGCTCATGTGCAATCAACGAAACCAACGATTTATCTCCAGCTAAAATGGTAGGCGTAGCAAAAGTCAATCTCGGATTTTCCATTCCTCCGAAAGGAAAGGCTCCAGGGAGAACCAGCACATCGTAGCGTTCCCAAGCATAAGGTCCATACAGATCCTCCGCAGCTTTCACCATGCCAGGCATGTCTGAAAATTCGTTGTAAGCAAGCTCCAACATATCGGCTGTTGCATAAACACCGGTGTTTTCACTCAACGATTTGAACGCCACATCTCCAACAGCCAAAGCCAATAAATAAGATGGAATACGTTGCTTCATTTCGAAGTGATACTTCCCATCTTGTGATTTCACTTGCGGATTTTCAGCAGACATAAGGGCCATTAATTCTTTTGGAACAGTCACGTCTGCCGAATAAGTAAAACGCACGGAAGGGCTGTCCTGACAAGGGATCCACGTTCTTGCGAGAATGGCTTGTGACTGAGAGAACAAGAAAGGCAATTCGTTTTCTTTTTCCACCCACAACAATGCTTCAGCATTCGGAGAAGTGATATATTGAATGCTCACGAGATTATCGATATCTCGAATTTCGACATACAACGCTTGACCTAAAAAAGGCTTCACTTCATCTAAAGTGTAGTGAGCTAATCTTCCATTCACCTTCACCCATTCAATATTCAAGTCTTTCGTGTCGAAAGAAATTTGCTTCGCTCCTTTTTCAGCCTTGAAATCGAAAGTTGCATTTGCTGAAATGACGTGCGTTTCAACATTCACATTCGCGGTCCAATGCAAGTGAGTTACGCGTGCGTCTGACGTTGCCGCCGAATGCGGGTCGAATATTTTTGAAGTGGTCATGGGTTGAATGGTATGATTCGTTTGAGAAGTTGTTTCCTTGACTTTGCAAGAAGCAAAAGCCAGAGAAACGAATAGTAGGAAGAAAACTTTCCGCATGAATTAAACTTTTAAAATTCTTCCGAACACGCCTAAAGGCAATAGCACTCCGCTTTCAGCATTTAAATAAAGTTCTCCGATGGACAGGTTTTTTCCTGCAAACGGACGCAATAGATTCTCAACAATAAGCGGAGAAAGTCCGAGGCTGTATGCGTTCAACACGAGAAAATGTTCTTTAGGATCGAGCAATTGTAGAACACCGTCGAGCAATTCTGAAATCTGTTCTTCCAACTTCCACTTCTCTCCTTTCGGTCCATGTCCGAATGCCGGAGGATCGAGAATAATTCCGTTGTATTTGTTTCCTCTGCGCACTTCACGTTGAACAAACTTCAACGCATCTTCCACCATCCAACGGATGTCTTTTGTACCTGTGAGTTGTGCGTTCTCATTTGCCCATGTCACTACTTGTTTAATGCTATCTACGTGCGTAACCTCGGCGCCGTGCGTTGCGCAGGCCACTGTAGCTCCACCTGTATAGGCGAATAAATTCAGCACTTTCGGTTTTTCAATTTGCATCTTCTGCATAGCCGTGATTGAGTAATCCCAATTGGCAGCTTGTTCAGGGAAAATTCCCACGTGCTTGAAGGAAGTCATACCCAAACGCATGTTCAAATTCTTTCCGTTGATTAATTCGTATTGAATTTTCCATTGATCGGGCATTTTTTTCATCTTGGTCCACTCGCCAATGTTGCTTCCCTTCTGCACAAAACGAACATGAGCACGCTTCTTCCATTCCTCGTCAGACAAGCGTTTTGGCCATACTGCCTGTGGTTCCGGGCGTATGGTGATGAATTCGCCGAAGCGCTCTAGTTTTTCAAAATCGCCGCAATCTATCAGGGCATAATCCTTCCAACGTGAAGGGGTATCGAGTTGAACCGTTAATGTCATGAAACAAAGGTACGCTTCTTCGCTTTATCTTCGCAGAGATATGCGCATAGCTCTAGTAGGAAATGGAAATTTAGCGTGGCACTTGAACGCTGCTCTTCGAGAAATTAATTCGCGAATAGATCTTCATGTGGTTCGTGACCTTCCTGTTTCGAGTCCTTGGAAAACAACGACGCAGCTTTCCGACATTAACGACAGCTATCACTTGGTTTTGTTGGCTGTTCCTGACTCTCAGATAGCTGAAGTGGCCGCACAACTTCCAGAAAAAATTATTGCAGTTCATTTTTCCGGAGGGACATCTATCTTGAATCTACCTCAGAAAAACCGCGCTGTTTGTTGGCCTTGTCAGACTTTGAAAAAAGGCACTTCAATGAAGTACAAGAACATTCCATTGTTGTATGAATTCTCAAATTCAGATACCGAGACCATTGTGAAAGCGTTTCTTGAACCTGCCATTGGCAAATGGATTTCCGCGAACGGCGAACAAAGACAACTCGCGCACATCGCTGCTGTTTTCTCGAATAACTTCACCAACCATCTTCAACACATTTCACAATCGTTGTTGAAGGAGGCGCAGCTTCCAACCGATTTGTTTTACACCATGTTGAAAGCTCATGTTGAATTGTTGGAAACGAAAGCACCTGAAGCTATTCAAACGGGACCAGCGCAGCGTGGCGATGAGGAAACCATTGAAGCTCAAAAACAATTATTGAATAATCATGTTGAATGGAAGGAAATTTATTCCCTTCTCTCCAAAAACATTCTCGAAAAATACCAATGAATTACAAAGAAAAATTAGCAAAAACGAAGATTTTCATCTTCGACGTAGACGGAGTCTTCACAGATAACATCGTTTGGTTATTCCCAGATGGTGAGCAAATGCGAACTGCGAATGTGCGCGACGGTTATGCTGTTCAGCTTGCAGTAAAAAACGGATTCCGCATTGCGGTAATTAGTGGTGGAAGATCTGAAGCCGTTCGCAATCGCTTCGAAAAATTAGGCGTTCACGAAGTTCACTTGGGATCTTCGAACAAGCGTCAAGTGTATTTAGATTTAAAATCGAAATGGCATTTTCATGACGACGATGTGTGTTATATGGGAGACGACATTCCAGATTTACCACTTTTGAAAATTGTTGGATTGGCGGTATGTCCGGCCGATGCCGCTCCTGAAGTTAAAGAAGTTGCGCATTACATTTCCAACAAAAACGGCGGGCATGGTTGTGTTCGCGATTTGATGGAACAAGCGTTGAAGCTTCACGGACATTGGATGAACGAAGAATCTGTAATTTGGTAATCATGACAAAAAGAAATTTATTCCTTCTAGCATTTTTGGTTTTAGGTGGAAATGCATTCGGTCAATATTGGCAACAACAAGCCAACTACACCATTGACCTTTCCTTGAACACCAATGACGACACGTTCGTAGGAAAAGAAACCATTGTGTACACGAACAACAGTAACGACGAGCTTACCAAGTTGTTCTTCCATTTATACAACAACGCGTTTCAACCGGGAAGCGACATGGATGTGCGTTCGCGCACCTTGCCAGATCCCGATCGCAGAGTTGGCGATCGCATTTCGAAATTATCGAAAGAGCAAGAAGGGCATTTGCATGTCAAGAGCATTTCAATAAACGGAGAAAACATTACTTCCACTTATGAAGAGAACGAGACTATTTTGGAAGTCAACTTGTTGAAACCTATTCCACCTCATTCGGTTGCAAAAGTTGAAGTCGAATTTTTCGGTCAAGTGCCTCTTCAAATTCGCAGAAGCGGAAAAGACAATGCCGAGGGAATTGAATTCAGCATGAGCCAATGGTATCCGAAGATGTGCGAATACGACGAAGACGGCTGGCATCCGAATCCGTATATCGGACGCGAATTCTACGGCATCTGGGGCGACTTTAACGTGAACCTTACACTTCCAGCGAACTACGTGGTAGCGGCAGGTGGTGTATTGTTGAACGAAGATGAATCTTTCAAACGTGTTCAAAAAGCAGGTAAGAATTTATTGACTTGGAAATACGAAGCGAAGAATGTTCACGACTTTGTGTGGGCCGCCGACCCCGATTACGTCCGCACAGAAACTCAACTAACCGGCGGTCCAAAAATTTACTTCTACCACCAACCCGAAGAGAAATACAACGAAGCTTGGGATCGTCTTCCTGAATTCACCGCGAAAGCATTCGAAATGTTAAGCAAAGATTTCGGAAAATACCCCTACCCTGTTTACAATGTAATTCAAGGCGGAGACGGTGGAATGGAGTATCCAATGGCTACGCTCATTACGGGCAAGCGTTCGCTTCCAAGCCTTGTGGGAGTGACTGTTCACGAAGGTGCTCACTCTTGGTATCAAGGAATGTTGGCCACCGACGAAAGTAAATACTACTGGATGGACGAGGGCTTCACAAGCTTCGCTGCAACTGTGGTGATGAATGCGTTGTTCCCTGCACAAGCAGATCCTTATCATCGCGAATCAATTGATGGATATTTGGAGTTGGTTAAAGCGGGAATTGAAGAACCGTTAACCACCCACGCAGATCATTTCGAAACAAACTACGCTTATGGTGTTGCCGCTTACAGCAAAGGAGAGACCTACTTAAGTCAGTTGGAATACATCATGGGATCAGAACTCTTTGATCAAACCATGCACACTTATTTCAACGAATGGTCTTTCAAGCACCCAGAACCTGAAGACATTTTGCGCGTAGCTGAAAAAGAAAGCGGATTGGT
>JBILTL010000184.1:0-2719 GCA_044371535.1 Flavobacteriales bacterium
AATTGAAATTGAAGTGCCAGATGGCACAACCATTCTTCAGGCTGCACGCATGATTGGTGGAGACATTGTTCCGCCAGCGATGTGTTATTATTCCAAATTGAAAACAAGCGGTGGATACTGCCGTACTTGTTTGGTTAAGGTTTCGAAGGGTTCTGAAAAAGACCCTCGTCCAATGCCTAAGCCTGTTGCTTCATGCAGAACAACAGTTATGGATGGAATGGAAGTTCTAAACATTACTTCTCCTGAAGTTTTGGAAGCACGTGCAGGCGTGGTTGAAATGTTGTTGTTGAATCACCCACTCGATTGTCCAGTTTGTGACCAAGCGGGAGAGTGTCACCTTCAAGATTTAGCCTACGAACACGGAAAAGCAGAAACGCGTTATGAATTCCCAAGAAGAGAATTCGAAAAAATCGATATCGGAGATAAAGTTCAGTTACACATGACGCGTTGCATTATGTGCTTCCGTTGTGTCAAGGTTGCTGACCAAATTACAGACGGACGTGTTCACGGTGTCATCAACCGTGGCGATGCCGCAGAGATTTCAACATACATTGAAAAAGCAATCGATAACGATTTCTCTGGAAACGTAATCGATGTTTGTCCGGTTGGAGCCTTAACCGACAAGACCTTCCGTTTCAAAAGCCGTGTGTGGTATACCAAGCCGGTAGATGCGCACCGCGATTGTCCAACGTGTACAGGAAAAGTTCGTTTGTGGTACAAGGGTGAAGACGTTGCTCGCGTTACCGCTCGCAAAGACACCTACGGAGAAGCTGAAGAATGGATCTGTAACAGCTGCCGCTTCGATCACAAGAAAACCAGCGACTGGGTTATTGAAGGTCCAACGAAAGTTGACCGTCACTCTGTAATCAGCGCCAACCACTATGAAAACCTTCGCTTGTTGAAATCCTCTATCGACCGTCAACGCGCAGCATTGCCGCACGGCGACAAAGTTGATTTAGGAACAGGAGCATTAAATCCGAACAACGAAGAAAAATAAAGACTATGGACCAGATTATTATCTATAAAATTATTCTTTGTGTGATCGTGTTCGCTGTTACGCTTGGCGCTGCAGCCTACATGACATGGGGAGAACGCAAGTTGGCTTCTTGGCTGCAAGACCGCGTAGGTCCAAATCGCGCAGGTCCTTTCGGATTGTTGCAACCGATTGCAGACGGATTGAAAATGCTTTTCAAAGAAGAAATGATTCCAACTCATTCGAATAAATGGTTGTTCATTTTAGGCCCATCATTCTTCATGCTTACGGCATGTATGACCGGAGCGGTTATTCCTTGGGGAGCTGGATTCACAATCGATGGGACTAAATTCCCAATGCAGATTGCAGACATTAACATTGGTCTTTTGTATTTGCTTGGTGTTATCTCTATTGGTGTATACGGAATCATGATTGGCGGATGGAGCTCGAACAACAAGTTCGCCTTGCTTGGTGCGCTTCGTGCGTCTTCACAAATGATCTCCTACGAAGTAGCTATGGGTCTTGCGCTTATCGCATTGGTCATGCTAACGGGTACGTTGAACTTGGGTGAAATTGTTGCACAACAAGATGCAGACTACGCTTACATCGTATACCAACCACTTGGATTTTTGATCTTCTTAATCTGTGCATTCGCTGAAACAAACCGTGCTCCTTTCGACTTACCAGAAAGTGAATCGGAATTGGTTGGTGGTTTCCACACCGAGTACAGCTCTATGAAATTAGGCTTCTTCCTTTTCGCTGAATACATTAACATGTTCATCTCTTCAGCAGTGATGGCTTCGTTGTACTTCGGCGGATACAACTTCCCATTTCAACATGAATTAGGATTGGAAGGAAATCTACTTTCTGCTATTCAAACTGCGGTATTCCTTGGAAAGATTTTAATCTTCATCTTTATCTTCATGTGGGTTCGTTGGACACTTCCACGTTTCCGTTATGACCAATTGATGAACCTCGGATGGAAGGTGTTATTGCCTCTCGCTATTTTCAACATTTTCATTACTGGCCTTGTGATGTACTTCACTGGCAAACTGTAAAACAACAACACCATGAGTTTAACTAACCGTTCAAAAGTTGTTGCCAAGAAGGAACTAACCTTAATGGAGAGCTTGTACTTACCTGCAATCTTCAAAGGAATGGCAATCACGCTTAGCCACTTATTTAAGCGTAAGGCAACCATTAAATACCCAGAGCAAACCAGAGAGATTGCTCCTGTTTATCGCGGACAACACGTGTTGAAGCGCGACGAAGCAGGTGCTGAACGCTGCACGGCATGCGGACTTTGCGCTGTTGCTTGTCCGGCTGAAGCCATTACCATGGAAGCAGCAGAACGCAACAAAGGAGAAGAATCGTTGTATCGCGAAGAGAAATACGCGAAGATTTACGAGATCAACATGTTGCGATGCATCTTCTGCGGATTGTGTGAAGAAGCTTGTCCGAAAGAGGCCATCTTCCTTACCGATCGCATTGTTCCTAGTTCATTCACTCGCGGAGAAGAAGTGTTTGGAAAAAGTATATTGGTGGAAGACGTGAACGAACGTGTAGATGTTACGAAGCGTCAAACACCCGATGTATTGTCTTTCAAACAAGATAAAAAATACGCGCATAACCAAACCTTTCAAGACCGTTTAAAACAATGAGCTTAACCGAAATTGCTTTTTACTTTCTGTCGTTCCTCGCAATTTTCAGCGGTCTCGCTGTTATTCTTAGCAGGAATCCAGTGCA
>JBILTL010000011.1:0-32477 GCA_044371535.1 Flavobacteriales bacterium
AACCAACCAAACTGCAAGTATGAAACCCACCCATGATCTCTTTGATCTGGTTCATTCTCTGACCAAGAGTGAAAAGCGTTTTTTCAAGTTACAGAGCTCGTTGCAAGCGGGCGAGAAGAACTATGTTCGTCTCTTCGATTTACTTGAAAAAATGGATCATTACGATGAAGATTTTGTTAAAGAAACGTTCAAAGGTGAATTGTTTTTGAAGCATCTTCCTTCAGAAAAGAATCACTTATTCAAGTTAATACTGAAGTCTTTGCGCTCCTATCATGGAGAAAGCAGTGTAAGAAGTGTTCTGAAGCAAGCCCTAAAGAATGTCGATATTTTGCATAAGAAGGGACTTTTCGAAGAATGTAAAAAGGAATTGAAGCGTGCGAAGAAGCTAGCCCTTTCGCACGAATTCTTTTATTATTTGTTCGAAATAATATCTTGGCAGAAGAATTTGCTTGAAGAAGATTATGAAAATGGAGAATTCTCACAGTCTATTGATGAAATAGCAGAAGAGGAGGCTCAAGTCTTAGTTCTTCTGCAGAATCTCGCACAATATCAAGTGATCTATGGAAAGATAAATGCGATTTTCCGTTCAGGTGGATTCACACCTTCCAAAGTCCACGAGGAAATGCTTAGTGAAATTTTAAGTTCGAAATTGTTAGACGATGCTTCTTTAGCTAAATCTATTCGTTCGAATTGCATTCGTCTGTATTCTCTCGGTTTTTGCGCTATTGCCAGCAGTAACATTGAAATGGCAGCCCAGCATTTTACTGAGTTGGTAAGTTTATTTGAAGAAAATGAGTGGCTGCGTGAAGACAAAGGCAAGAGATATTTAAGAACGTTAGGACAATTGTTGACTTGTCGCGTTTTACTAAACGATAGAGCAGGAGCAACTGAACTTTTTAAAAAGTTAGAGTCACTCGAGGAAATGGAAGAGTTTCACAGTCCAGACCTCACAACCTTTCGCTTTCGCATCTTGAAGCAAATTCAGGTTGAAATGGCTTTGATGTTCGATCAGAAAATTCAATCAGACGAATTGTTTGCTTCAATTCAACAGACAAAAAATGTATTGAGCAAGGAGTTTGAAATGATGATGCATTACAGATTGGCGCTCTATGAATTCTCATGCGGATTCCACCAAAGAGCGTTAAAACATGTCAATGAAATCATTAATAATTCTGATAAAGAATTGCGTCAAGACATCTACGGACACGTCCGTGTATTGAACATTCTTATTCACTTGTGCCTGGGTAACACAGACTTAGTTGAGTATGCCTTGAAGTCAACCATTCGCTTCTATACCCACCGTGAGCGTGATCATGAAGCAGACATACATTTCTTGAAAACACTTCGCGTCTACAACAAACTTATGCCGTTTGAAAAATCAGATTTCCTGAAAGAAGATAAAATCATGAAGGAATTCCCTTCAATAAAAAATATGGAAGACCGGTTCTTAGAATTGGTCATTAAAAAAGGGATGATTTAATCACCCCTTCTTTTTCTTTTTGAATATGGGCGAATAATCATTCGCCCCTACCGTTTACTTCGCCATTTCTTTCTGAAGAACTTCTTTGAATTTCAATTCTTCTTCGTAAGCCATTTCCTCATCTACTAAGATACGTCCGCTGTGCTCATCTGTGATGATACGCTTACGTAAACGCACATCCATTTGAACTTGAGCAGGAATTTGAATGAATGAACCAGCTGAAGCATCGCGCTCAATTGGAACAACAGCCAATCCGTTTTGTGCTGACTTACGCATACGAACATAGCGCTCTAACAAATGAAGGTCAATGTGCTTCTTAGCTTCATCGCTACGCTTAGAAAGGAAGTCTTCTTCTTTCTGAGTTTCGCTCATCAATTCAGTTAACTCGGTTTCTTTTAAGTTTAAGTCGTTTGCACGCTCAGCCAATTTCGTAGATGCATTATCAATTTCAGCTTGCTTGGTCATCTTTAACGACTCAGCAGTGCGAATGTGCTTAGATTGCAATTCAATTTCCAATTCTTGGAATTCAATTTCTTTATTCAATGAATCGAACTCACGGTTATTCTTAACCTTGTTCAATTGATCTTTGTATTTTACAATTAAAGCTTCAGCTTCTTTAATTGCCGATTTACAAGCAACAATGTTTTCATCAGCTCCTTTGAATTCACCATTCAAACGCTCCAAGCGAGCCTCTAATCCAGATACTTCATCTTTCAAATCTTCAACTTCGTAAGGCAACTCTCCGCGTGTAGCGCGAATCTTGTCAATGCGAGAGTCAATTAATTGAAGAGCATATAAGTGTCTCAATTTAGATTCAACAGAGATACCTTTTTTGGCATCTTCGCTGTTCGACTTGTTCATTTGATTAATTGAAATCATAGTTTCTGTATCGTTTGTTTGGTTTTTCTCGTGTTTTTCTGGTTTTGCAATTGGAACGAAGATGGCCTGCTTAGGGTCCATTTCCGATGCTACGTGAATAGGGTTGGCCACACGCTTTTCAACTTGCGCAGGAGCAACACCAATTTTAAATGTTCTTGGTTTTCCGTCAATCGGACCTTCAGCAATAACTTCCTTACGAACTTTTGCTTCGCGCTTAGGCTTAGCAATTGTTAATGCTTCAGCTAGAATGGCCTCATCTTCTGGAGCCAATACAACTGGAATTTCAATGCCGTCTTCAGCAACTACTTTTTCTGCTTTCGCTGCTTTACCTTTTTTCTCAGCTTTAGAAGGTTTAGCTTTTTCAACTTGAGCAGGCTCAGCTTTTTTAGCAGCAACTGGTTTAGGAGCCCGAACAGGTTTCTTTATTACTACAGGATTTGAAATAGGAGCAGATTTCTTAACCGGGGCTGCTGCCTTCTTAGGTTCTACCTTTTTGGAAGGGGCTGCCTTCTTTGCAGCAACTGGTTTAGACACCGGAGTCGCTTTCTTTGCAGGTGCAACAGCTTTTTTGGTTTCTACTTTTTTAGCAGGAGCAGCTTTCTTAGCCACTGGTTTAACCGCCTTCTTCACTTCTTTCGCTTTGGTCTTCGTCACTACGTTCACTACTTTTTTAATACTTTTCACTTCCTTCTTCACTGCTTTCGCAACAGGCTTTGCAACTTTCTTCACTGCAGGTTTAACAACCTTTTTCGCAACCGGCTTAACCAATTTCTTCGCTGCAGGCTTAACAACCTTTTTCGCAACGGGTTTAGCAGCCGGTTTTACAGCTTTCTTTTCTACTTTTTTTGAAACAGGTTTCTTTACCGCTTTCTCCTTTCCCTTCGACACAACTGTTTTCACTGCTTTCTTAGCAGCAACCTTAGGCTTAGCAGGTGCTTTCGCTGTTGGTTTTATTACTTTTTTTGCCATAATGTCAGTAATAGAGAACGGGGTTCGTTATTACACCCGTTTTGTGGACCGCGAATGTACGAAATTTTTCAGTGATTTTAGCATGAATCAGCTCAATTGTAAACTGTTCACTTTCAAAATGTCCAATATCGATAAACGACAGCTGTCCTTCCGCATCGAAAAACTCGTGGTACTTAACATCTGAAGTTATAAATACATCCGCTCCTTGCGCTTTCGCAGCACCCAAAAGGAACTGCCCACTTCCACCACAAACTGCAATTTTCTTAATCGAGTGTTTGTTTGTTTGAGTATACTTAATACTTTGATTATTAAATTCTTTTTTCAAAATACTTAAACAGTCGGTTAAAGCGATAGGCACGTCTAATTCTCCGATTGCTCCGCTTCCAAATTGATGAATTGGATTCTGAAGCGTTTGCCAGTTGTGTGCAATTTCTTCATACGGGTGTGCTTGGTAGAGGGCACGCTGAACATCGGCTTTTTTCCAACTGGGTAAGATTACCTCAAATCGAATTTCTTCTAATTCTGTTCTTTCTCCATGTTTTCCTTCAACGGGATCTGAACCTTCCTCAGGTTTGAAACTTCCATTTCCAACTAAAGAAAATCCACATTCACTATAATTGCCCAAAGATCCAGCCCCAGCTTCGAACAATGCCGTTCGAACTTTTTCAAAATGATCATTTGGAATGAAGACAGTGAGTTGGAGCAGATGTCCGTTGAGTGGAACAAGCGGACGAACATTCTTCAGCCCAAGACGTTTCGCAATTTCCCCATTAACACCTTCAAGGGTATTGTCGAGGTTCGTGTGAATGGCATACAACGCAATGTTGTTTTGAATAGCTTTGATTACAGTGCGCTGAATATAATCGGCGCCAGTAAAGCGTTTCAAACCTTTGAAAACAATTGGATGGTGCGAAACGATCAGATTGCAATTTTTAGCAATAGCCTCTTCAACAACATCTTCAGTACAATCAAGACTGACTAAAACATTGGTGATCTCGTTTTGCTTATTTCCAATCAACAATCCTGAATTGTCGTAAGACTCTTGTATAATCGGCGGAGCCCACTGCTCTAAATAGGAAATGACTTCTTCAATACGCATTTTTAATCTAACTTGCAGCCAAGTTACACCGATGCGTTTATTCAGAGCAACTCTTTGGCCTTTTTCTTTTCTACTAGGAAGCTTTCTGCACTTCCGTCATTTTTTATTTTCTGTTGGAATTTTAAGTTCGAAAAAAGCAGTAGTTCCTTCAATTGTAATTGGAAATTTGAAAATAGGAGGGACCGGTAAAACGCCTTTCGCCATTTGGTTGATTGAAAAATTAGATGCTTCTAAAACCGGATTTGTCTCTCGCGGATATGGTAGAAAAACCAAGGGTTTTCAATTAATAACTTCAGATTCGAATGTTCCAGAAATTGGTGATGAGCCCGCAGTGGTTCGAAATCATTTCCAAGCCTTAATCGGAGCAGTTTCTGAAAATAGACTTTCAGGAATCTATCAGCTGAAGCAATCCTTTCCGCAAATTCAGCAAGTGGTTTTGGACGATGCCTTTCAACACAGAAAATTGAATCCCGATTTTTCAATTTTGCTTACAACCTACAACGACTTGTTTGTGAACGACTATTTGTTTCCTGTGGGTGGTTTGCGCGACTTGAAAAAAAGAGCACGTTCAGCCAATGCAATTGTTGTAACCAAATGCCCTGAAGATCTCTCAGAGGAACAGCGAAATAGAATAAAATTTGAATTGAAATTGAATGACAATCAGGTTTTGGCTTTCACGACCATTGTGTACGATACACCAGAACCCGCATTCAGTCGGGTAAATCCATGGAGCAGCAACATGCGAAGTGTGTGTTTTGCAGGACTTGCCAATCCAATTCCTTTTTTTCTGGAAGGAAGAAATAGGAGCGTGGCAACCATTGAAATGGCCCTGCCAGATCATCATGAATACACTGCGCAAGATGTGTCGCGCATTCGACAAGAATGGATTAACTTTGGACAGGAAAATACTGTTCTTCTAACCACTGAAAAAGATGTGGTGAAATGCAAGAACATCAAGGGATTTGAAGAACTTCCTTTGTATTTTCTTCGAATGAAAATAAAATTTATCGCAGGTGAAACAGCGTTGTTGAATGCTGTAAATGAAGTAAAGAAATAAATGGAACAATCTGTATACGATCAATACGAATTGGTAGTTGGACTGGAAGTCCACATGCAACTCAAGACGGCTTCGAAGGCTTATGCTTCTGATGCGAACCTTTTTGGTGCATTGCCAAACACCTTAGTTTCCCCAATCACATTGGGACATCCGGGTACATTGCCTAAAGTAAACACACAGTCTGTTGACTTCGCCATTAAGTTGGCTTTGGCAACGAACATGCAAATCAACACCCCTGTATTTTTCGCACGTAAGAATTATTTCTACGCCGATTTACCAAAGGGTTATCAAATTACACAAGACAAAACTCCCATCTGCACCGGTGGTGAAATCATTATTCGTGAAGACGATGGTTCAGAGAAACGCATTGGAATTACTCGCGCCCACTTGGAAGAAGATGCTGGAAAAAGCATGCACGACCAAGACCCGTTCGATACCCTTGTCGATTTGAATCGTGCAGGTGTGCCGCTAATCGAAGTTGTTTCAGAACCAGATATGCGCACTTCACGCGAAGCGTATTTATATCTGACTGAAGTTAGAAAGCTCGTTCGTTATTTAGATATCTGCGACGGTAACATGGAAGAAGGCTCGCTTCGTTGCGATGCGAATATCTCCGTTCGAAAGAAAGGCGCACCCGAATTCGGAACGCGTTGTGAGGTAAAGAACATGAACTCCATTCGCAATGTGCAACGCGCCATTGAACACGAAATGACGCGACAGATCGATATTATTGAAGCAGGCGGAGTGATCAATCAGGAGACGCGTAGCTTTAATGCAGCAGATGGAACAACTTCATTACTTCGAAGTAAAGAAGATGCGCAAGATTACCGCTACTTCCCAGAACCCGATCTTCCGCCAGTGGTCATTACAGAAGATCATATTCAACGCATACATTCAAACATGCCGCCGCTTCCAAAAGAGTTGCTGCATAAGTATTTGAAAGAGTTTAACCTTTCTGAATACGATGCGAATGTCTTGACCAGCGAAAAGGAAACTGCGCTTTATTATGAGCGCATCATTTCAAAAACGAAGAATTACAAAGCGGCTTGCAACTGGTTAATGGGTCCGGTAAAAGGATATTTGAAAGAGCAAGCGCTAGAAATCGAACAAAGTCCATTCACGCCAGAACAACTCGCTAGCATCATCAATTTGGTAGATGCAGGAAAAGTTTCAAGTTCTACTGCAGCAGAGAAAATTCTTCCTGCTTTAGCGAATCATTCTTCTAAAATGGCTGAAGACGTTGCTGCTGAATTGAATTTGATTCAAGATGCCGACGAGGATAGCATTAAACAAATCGCTCAAGAAATTCTTGCTGCATGGCCCGATAAGGTTGCTGCTTACAAAGCAGGAAACAAAGGCATGTTAGGCTTATTCATGGGGGAACTCATGAAAAAGAGCGGAGGCAAGGCCAATCCTAAAACAGCATCCGGACTTATTCAACAATTATTAGATCAATGAGAAATATTTTCATCTTAGTTGCTGTTGCAATTTCTTTCGCGTCCTGCGATAGTTCAAATTCTATCTCCGGAGTCATTACAGGCGCGGAAGGAAAAACAATTTATTTGGAATCGCTTTCCGACAGTAAGGTTCTTCCCATCGATAGCACCGTGGTTGGTTCAGATGGAAGCTTCAGTTTGAAATCGCACAACAATCTTCCATTAGACTTTTACCGCATCTATTTCAAAGAAGGAAATTTTCTTCAACTCATCACAGACAGTTCAGAGCATGTAGAAATCACAGCGGAATTTGCTAATTTGAATAACGCAAAAGTTGAAGGTTCACCGCAAACAGTCGAGTACATGGACTTGGTGAAGAAGTGGGAGCCACTTATGACAAAGCTTGCTGAAGCGCAAGCACAAATCGATCGTCCTTCAACCGATCCGGGGTTAGACAGTTCGCAATGGGTTGCCAAGTGGACGGCGCAATTCAATTCAGCACAGAAAGAAGCCAACGCTTTTGTAAAAGGGTGGTTGGAAAAACACTCTGCGAGTTTATTGGCTATTTCCATTGTTCAGAACCTTGATCCTCGTTTCGATTTTATTTGGTATCAGCGCGTATTAACCGACACGAAGCCCACTTGCGGAAACCTTGCGGCTTATAAGTCATTGGAAAAATTAGTTGGACAAATCAAAAACGGAAGCAGCTCTAGTGCAGGTTCAAATTCGAATATTGCCGTTGGAAAAATGGCTCCAGAAATTACTCTTCCAACGCTTGCCGGAGAGACCAGAGCATTGAGCAGTCTTCGTGGAAAAGTTGTGCTACTAGACTTCTGGGCATCTTGGTGTGGACCGTGCAGAAAAGAAAATCCAAATGTCGTTGCGGTGTACAACAAATATGCTTCGAAGGGATTCGATGTGTTCTCAGTTTCATTGGATGAGAACAAAGCTGCTTGGGATTCGGCCATTAAAAAAGACGGATTGATTTGGAAGAATCACGTTTCAGATTTAGGCGGTTGGAGATCAGCAGTAGTTGCAACTTATGAAATTGAAAGCATTCCTTTCCCTTTATTAATTGACAAGGAAGGAAAAATAGTAGCCATGGGCGAAACGCTTCGCGGTGGTGGATTGGAAAGTGAATTGAAAAAATTAGGATTATAATAGTAACTACAGATATCATTATTCGTCGAAGTAATAAATTCAATATGAAAAAAATCGCATTAGCTCTTGTCGCATTCGGAATGAGTGTGTCGTCTTTCGCTCAAAGCAAACCCTATTTCCAACAAGATGTAAAATTCAAAATCGATGTAAAGCTCGACGATGAGCGCAACATGCTATACGGAAACGAGGAGTTGATTTACACCAACAACAGTCCGATTGCATTGAATGAAATATACATGCACATTTGGCCGAATGCATACAAGAACAGAAATACAGCCTTGGCCAAACAGTTGGCTCGAACACGCAATTTCGTATTATTCACAACATTAGCTGAAAACAAAGGATACATCGATTCGCTTGACTTCAAAGTAAACGGAGTGAAAGCGTCTTGGGAATACGATGGAGCGAACATCGATATCTGTAAATTGCTTTTAGCTTCACCACTTCAACCTGGACAAAGCATTACCATTACAACGCCCTTCCGTGTGAAGATTCCAAGTGGAAGTATTTCGCGTTTGGGACACATTGGACAAAGCTTTCAAATTACACAATGGTATCCGAAGCCAGCAGTATACGATTGCAACGGATGGCACCAAATGCCTTACTTAACACAAGGTGAATTCTACAGTGAATTCGGTTCATACGATGTGAGCATTACCCTACCGAAGAACTACATCATTGGCGCAACTGGAGATTGTCAAACTCCCTCAGAAGTTGAATTCATGAATGAGCAAGCAGCCATGGGAATGGAAAAAGCAGCGAAGGCTTCGCTAGAATATAACTCTCAAAGCGCTGATTTAAATGCTTTTCCAGAGTCGTCGAAAGAGTGGAAGACCGTTCGTTATACCCAAACTCGCGTTCACGATTTCGGATGGTTCGCAGACAAGCGTTGGATTGTTTTAAAAGGAAATGTGGAAACGCCTGCGAACAAGAATCAAGTGACCACTTGGGCATTGTTCACTCCTGAAAGTTCGAACTTGTGGAATAAATCTCCCGAGTATTTGCATGATGCCATTTATTATTATTCTTTATGGAATGGTGATTATCCCTATAATCAGGTTACCGCAGTAGACGGAACCATTAGCGCAGGTGGTGGAATGGAATATCCAAACGTCACTGTTATTGGTTCTTCTGGAAATGAACGTACCCTCGAAACCGTAATCATGCACGAAGTAGGTCACAACTGGTTCTATGGGATACTGGGAAGCAACGAGCGTGATAACGCATGGATGGATGAAGGGTTGAATTCGTTTAACGAAGACCGTTACATGGATACGAAATATCCTGATGCTTCATTGGGAGCGGCGATTGGTATTGGTGGGTTAGAAAAGACCTTGGGTATATCTGATTTCTCGCAACGATCATTGAGCGAGTTATCTTATTTGATTTCGGCATCTCAAAACCTCGATCAACCTTTGCAATGTCATTCAGACAACTTTACTGAACTCAACTACGGCGGAATCGTTTACAAGAAGACGGCCTTGTTATTCTATTATTTGAAAGGTTATTTGGGCGAGACTTTGTTCGACCAATGTATGCACAATTATTTCGAGAAGTGGAAATTCAAACACCCACAACCGGAAGACATTCAAGCGGTGTTTGAAGAAACAACAAAACAAAATCTCGATTGGTTCTTCAAGGAGTTAATTGGAACAACTAAGAAGATTGATTTCAGCATTACTCGAATTAAACAAAATACCGTTGAACCTGGAAATTCGAAAGTGAAAGTAAAGAACACGGGCTATGCAGCTGGTGGAGTGTCTATTGGAACTAAAGGAAGTAAAACTCCAATCTGGACGAAGGAAGCTATTGCACCTGGAAAGTCTATTTGGATTTCAGTGCCAAGTTCGTCTGCTTATACCATCGATCCAGAAGGTGTAATCCCTGAAGTAAACAGAGAGAACAACACCATGAAAAGTTCTGGTCTATTCAAAAAAGTAGAACCGGTTAAAATGAAATTCTTCTCAAGCATCGACAATCCGAAGCAAACAGAATTGTTCTACCTTCCTATGTATGCGTATAACGTTCACGACGGAAGCATGATAGGAGTAAACCTTCACAACAAACAAATACTTCGCAAGAATTTCGAATGGAATGTTTCCCCTCTTTATAGCTTTAAAAGAAAAGCTGTAAACGGATTCGCAAGTGTTGCATACCACAGATTGAATTTTACTGCAGGAACGCAAGTTCAACGCTTTGGAATGGATGACTATTCTACCGATGTTAGCGATTCGTATGACAACTACATGTTGTTCAAGCCTTATGTGGCATATACCTTTCGCAACAGACCTTCTAATTTCAATAAGGGAACAGTTGTGAATGTGTCATTGGCTTATCAATTCCAATGGATGAGAAATACGTTTAACATCAATTCAATCGATGAAAGTTTAGTTTCAGATTACAGCAGAGAATTCATTCAATTCGATGCAAATTGGTCTCAGAAGATCGGTCCACGTCAAACATTGAATGTAAACGGACGCGTGCTTCAGCAATCAGCATATGTTCGTGAAGCGTCACAACAAATCGGAACATTGCTTAGCGCTGGCGGAACCTACCGTTTTAAATATTCGTTAACTAAAGACCGCGATGTTTATGTGAAAGCTTTTGCAGGATATCAAGTTGATAATAACGCATTGTATGCTCTGCAAAACGGAGCTTTCGGACTTTCTGGAGTTTCCGGAGCATATGATTACGCATTCGACAACTTGTATTTCGGCAGAGGAGCTTCCGCAGGATTCGCTTCATCGCAAGTGACCAACGGAATGGGAAATCTTGGCGTGAACCTTCGCAATGTAGGTGCAACAAAACGTTTGCTTTCAACAACAGTTGGCATTCAACTTCCAATCGAAAAATTCAACATCTCCTTGCAAGGAACAATCTTAGATGCATGGAGCCCAGCTTGTCCGAACTTCAATGCTGAAGGCGTTTATTGGAACACTTCAGCTGTGTTGCAAATTATTCCAAACGTATGGAGTGTAACACTTCCAATCTACGGAAACAATAAGGTTCAAGACGCAATGCAACCAGGATACTTCAATGGTGTAATGATGAACATTGATCTTATTGGACTAGAACCATTCAAACTTATTCGCAGCATTGCTGGAAAATAATATGAAGAACAAAGTCTATTTCGCATCTGACTTTCACCTAGGCGCTCCCAACTTTGAGGAGAGCCTTGTCCGTGAGAAGAAAGTTGTGCAATGGCTTGAAGAAGTTCGAAAAGATGCCAGCGAAATATTTTTAGTCGGTGATGTTTTCGATTTTTGGTTTGAATACAAGCGCGCTGTTCCTCGCGGATTTACACGTTTACTCGGAAAGATTTCCGAAATCACAGACAGCGGAATTCCAGTGCATTGGTTCATTGGAAATCATGACATGTGGATCTTCGATTACCTTCCTCAAGAATGTGGTATAACCCTACATCGCGCTCCGATTGTGCGTGAATGGAATGGAAAGAAATATTTCATTGGTCACGGGGATGGACTCGGCCCTGGTGATAACGGCTATAAAATTTTGAAGAAATTCTTCGCTTCGAACTTCTGCCAATGGCTATTCGCAAGACTGCATCCGAACTTCGGAATATGGTTGGCACAAAAGAGTTCAGGTTATAGCCGAAGCACTTCCGGAGAAAGCGATAAGAAATTTTTAGGAGAAGAGAATGAATGGCTTGCGGTTTTCGCGAAGGAACAACTTCAAACAGAACACTTCGATTATTTCATTTTTGGACATCGCCATTTGCCTATGCAAATAAGAGTAGGGGAGAATTCAGAATACATTAACATCGGAGACTGGCTTCATCATTATACCTACGGAGTCATGGAAGATGGAGTTTTCGAGTTGAAGAAACTCAACGCATAACTTCAGCCACCACTTCTTTCCAACCTTTCCATTCGTTGCATTCCGAAAAACTTTCGTTGTGCCACAACAAACAAAAGGGTACTTGAAGTCTTGAGCAGGTGAGCTTCAATTCTTTCAATTTATCAATTGCTTCATGCGCTGTAAGATTCATGTAGCGATTCAAAGTCGCGTCCATTGCAACAAACGGATGCAACAACAAGGTTGTTTCTTGTTCTTGTTTGAAGTCGTACCAATAATGCGGCAGGGCAGTCCCTGATTTGAATCCAATTACATCGGCGAACCCCATTGTAAAATCATTCTCAATTCCGCACTGAATAAGATTGCGATAGGTTTCAGCTCCGTTCATTTTCAAGTAGTGCATACGCGCATGCACTACTTTCTTTTCAGTAATGAATTGAAGTCTTCGAATTTCTTCTTTCAATGTGGAAAGGGAATCGTGCGAAGCCACACCCGGATGAATGCCCACACGATATTTTTTTGAAAGAGACTTAATTATATTTTGAAGGCCATTGCTCGTGTATGGGACATTCTTGTCGTAGGCACCGAAGTTGGCCAAAAGAAAGAAATAAGTTAAATCAAATTTAGACTTCTCTTGAAGTGATTCAATGTATTCATACGTATTGTAATCGTCTTCGCGCAAGCGAAGCAGCACAAGCGTTCTTCGAAATAAATTTCCAAATTGAAACTTCACAAGATCTTTCCCAAATCCACCGGCCGTTCGATAAAGCCCTTTGTGCAAATAAGCATAAGCGCTGTCTACATCTACCGTCAATTGAATTTGGTGAGAAGTAGACGTGTAGTCGAAGAATGGAAAACGCTCTTGAATAGCTCTGAGTAATGCTAAACGCCATTCATCAACCAACGGACGCTCGAGCCAATTGCGACTGCTTAAAAGGCTGTTCTTGCTCTCAAATCGACCAAAGGAATCACGCGATGAAACAACTTCTTCTTCATATCGACTAAGTAAAATGAAACTCGCAGCTAAGACATCAAAGTTGAAATGAAAGGCGCCATTGTCAGGAACTTCAAATGGAAAATCGAATCCTTCAGATTTAATGATTGAATCATCTAAGAAAAATCCAGATGTAGGAATGTGTAAATGATTGTCCCAATTTGTTTCACCATAGATCAATTTCGCTCCTTTGAATGCATCGAATTCACTTTTATTTTTCAAAATGATAAAAGGAACAGATACGGGCTCGAACAATGCCTTCAAGGCAAAATTCAAACGTGGAGATTCTATTTCAGCATAAATGGCAATCAAGCGAAAAATGATTTAATGCTTGATAGAATGATTGCCGCTGCGTTTCCTTTTCCATACAATGGAAGGGAATCTGGCATTCCTTGTTGAAGGAAATTCGAGCTTTCCGATTTTATTTTTTCAAGATTGTTGTGAACCAATTTCGCATAACCGTGTTCAACCAATTCTGTCCACTCTGTTTCGCTTCGAAGAATGAGACAAGGTGTTCCCATGTAAAAAGCTTCCTTACACAACCCACCAGAATCTGTCCACACGAGCGATGCCTGTGTGAGTTTGGCTAGTGTTTCGGT
Organism: Flavobacteriales bacterium; assembly: GCA_044371535.1. Taxonomy (GTDB): domain Bacteria; phylum Bacteroidota; class Bacteroidia; order Flavobacteriales_D; family Sanyastnellaceae; genus CAIZGX01. Next base: position 13,491 of record JBILTL010000011.1, read on the forward strand.
ATAGTTTAAGGGCGGAAATAGAATGAAATTGGCATTCAATTTCAAACATTCCCACTCATCTTTCAAATTTGAATCTTCTAAAGATTTTGCTGTTCTCGGGTGAATGGTAAAATGCAATTCCTTTTTTAAGTCAGATGCTATTTGAACCAACTCTCTCAGGAAGGGGAGAAGCATTTCAGGATTGTCAACATTTGAGGGTCTGTGTAGCGTGAGGAAAATGAAATCCTCTCTTTTCTTCGCAAGTCCATTCGAATAATAAAGCGCATTGTCTAACATGACGTCGCCACATTCAACAACAGTGGCATTCGCAGCTGTCGCACAAGAAACGTCTGTGTTGCTATATCCTTCCTTTTTTAGTTGAATAGTAGCGGCAGAAGTAGGGGTGAAGAGCAACGTACTCAAATGATCAGTTGTGACACGATTGATTTCTTCGGGCATTTGTCTGTTGAAAGAACGAAGTCCTGCTTCCACGTGAGCAATTGGCACGTGCATATGCGCTGCGGCTATGGCTCCAGCTAGAGTGCTGTTCGTATCTCCGTACAACAAAACCAAATCAGGTGAATGTAGTTCAATTGCTTTTTGCAACGCCATAGACATGTGCGCAATCTGCTCTACGGTATTTCCGGAAGGAGCTTCCAACAATACATCTGGAGATTTAATTTTCAAATCTGAAAACAATTGTCCCGACATGCTCTCGGAAGAATGCTGCTGCGTATGAATCTTTATTTCTTGAAGGAACGAATCGTTTTCAATCGCACGAGTGATGGCTGCAGATTTAATAATTTGCGGACGAGCACCCACTACAGTCATAATTTTTTTCATGCGATCATTTTTCCTTCGTCTGCAAAGCTATAATAACTGCTCTCAGTTACAATCAAATGATCCAAAACTTGTAACTCAAGCAATCTTCCTGCTTGAATAAGTTTTTCAGTAATACGAATATCCTCACCGCTTGGAGTTAGGTTACCACTCGGGTGATTGTGTGCAATGATCAGTTGTGATGCTTTGTGTTGAAGTGCCAAATGAAAGATGCGCTTCGGATCTACAACTGTTCCGCTGAAACCGCCTTCAGAGACTTTCTCGAGTTTTATCACCTGATTGTTTCTGGAAAGGAAGAGTACCCACATTTCTTCGTGATTCAAATCGGAAAGATGTTGGTGAAAGATTTCGAATGCATGGGCTGAACTTCCAACCGATACTCCTTTCTTTCGCTCAGCGGCGCGCTTTCTTCGGCCTAACTCAAAAGCGGCTAGCAGTGTTGAGCACTTCGCTGGCCCCAAGCCTTGAACAGCTGAAAGTTCGGAGAATGAATAACGACTGAGTTCATGCAAGCAATTACCCGATTTATGAAGAAGTTTGTCTGCAATCTGAATAGCGGAATCCTTTGCGTTACCTGAACCGATTAAAATGGAGAGTAGTTCAGTATCTGTAATACTGCTGGCAGAGTGACTCAAAAGTTTTTCTCTGGGTAAATCGTTCTCTAACAAATCAACTTTTATACTCATACTTTTTTTTCGCAAAAGAAAGTAGAGAACATAAGTAAGTCAAGAAACACTTATGCGTGTTTATGCCAAATAAAAAAGCCGTCACAAAGACGGCTTAAAAAAACACAAACCAATGAAAACAACTTATTATTTCAAACTATTAACATAAACAGTAAGGCTGCTCTTCAAGTTAGAGGCCTTGTTAGAATGAATCACATTGTTCTTGGCTAATTTGTCCAACATAGACGAAACTGTAGGTAACAAAGCAATAGCTTCCGCTTTGCTCTTCAATGAACGCAATTTGCGAACAGCGTTACGAGTTGTCTTGTGGTAATATTTGTTGCGAAGACGCTTTGCGTCGTTACTACGGATTCTTTTAATTGCTGATTTGTGATTCGCCATTTCTAGTAAAAATTGGTTTGCAAATGTACATTAAATATTTGTTCGCACAAGTACTTTTTTCGATTTATCTAAAGTTTATTCTTTGAACCGCTAAATTATGTCAAATAATGATATGGTTATCAGTAAATTAAACACAATTTACGAATAGATTGCATATAGGACTTTTTTAGGGTTGAATGTAAGATTTGCCCATGAAATTCAAACATCTTCCCCTTTTCTTAATTCTTTTCTCATGCGGAAAGGAACAAGCTGAATCGGTTTCGACTTCAGTGAAGCCAACTTCAATTCCGAAACTCGAAGCGAATAATTTGGAAGTTCAACATGAAGTTGAACAGAAAATTACTCGCTGGCTCAATGAAGGCCATTCCTGGAAATGGTCCGACTTGTCTCAAGATGAGTTATTCGCAGCCATCGAGTTGTCGCAAGGCGAATTCGCCGTTGGATTAAAGCTTCGCGGAGAAACCGACAGTTTACCCTTTCAAGATTTGCACAAACGCAGCGAATGGAAAAACTTAAGAGAGAATATGCTGAAGAGTTTGGAGGACACTTTAACGGTTGAGATGGGCAGGGAAGTGAGTCGGGATGAATTCGTGCTAGAAGTAGATCTTCACCTGCCCATTGTTTCATTTCATTCAAAGAGCCCGGCATTGGTGGCATGGCTCATGAATTCAGAACACATTCGATACATAGAACCCCTGAACGATTTTACAGAAGTAGCCTCAAACCGAACAGAGAGCGGATGCACTCCGAGCTACGATGCAGTTCAAGCAGGAGATTACACAACAACCGGTACGGGTGCTAAAATTTCTTGGCATTGGAACTACCATAACGTTCCTCAAGCTTGGGCCATTCGTCAAGGTATGGGAATAGGCGTGGGGGTTATCGATGCCGGAGTTTCTTCAAACCAATATCTGCTCTTTCAACAATTCAATTCGGGATATTCCAATGTGGGGAGAACCCACGAAACAACCAACACCTTTGGGTCAAGCCCCTATACTTCATGCAACCACGGCAACGCCATGGCCGGACTCATAGCCACACCTTGGGCCAGTTTCGGAAACGCCATAGGCGGAGCGCACAAAGCAAGTCTCTTCACCGTCCGCGCAGCAGACGACGTCTATCTCAATACGTCATCTGAAAGGTTGGCAGTCAAGAACGCATACGTTTATCTCGCAAATAAATCGGCCGTGAAGATCATTAGCATGTCCATGGGAACACCGTTTTACAGTAGTGTTTTGCTCGATGCGGTAAGCTACGCTAATTCAATGGGAAAGCTCCTCTTTGCAGCTGCGGGGACTTCAACTTACATGACATCGGGACTCGGAGTCATCTATCCCGCAGCCTTTTCAGAATGTCAAGCTGTTACCGGAGTGAACGATCAGGATCAAACGTGTCAAGTTTGCCACGATGGCTCTCAAGTCGATTTTACCATTGTCATGGAACGAAGTTGGGACGCAAATCGCAAGGCTGTTGGTATCAATCAATACAACGATTGGCCGCAATACATCGGAGGGTCAAGCGCAGCAACAGCTTCGGCGGCAGCCATTGCAGCAATAGTTTGGTCAGTCAAACCTACGCTTTCGAAATTTCAAATACTTTGGATTCTGCGATATACTGCACAGTTTTCGATCATTCCAGATAGCGAACACGGATATGGAAGAATGAATGCGCTTAGCGCTGTGCAGCTCGCACAACAATATTGAATTAAGGCGTTTGACTCACCCAGAAAGAGCCATCTGAATTGAATTCTTTTTTCCAAATGGGAACTGTAGCTTTCAATTCATTCATGAGTGCTGCACATGCATCAAAGGCATCTTTGCGATATTTAGAATAGACAACTGCAACAACGGCTAACTCCCCTGGAAGTACACGTCCAATGCGATGATGAAGAATGAACGTGTTGATTTGAAATTGCAATTCTAGCGAAGCTGCAATGCGTTTCATTTCATTGTGAAACAAGGCTTCATAAGCTTCAAATTCCAAATAAAGAACTTCTGAACCTTTGTTCGGTGTGCGAACAACACCATTGAATACAACTTCTGCTCCTGAATCTTCAGAACGAAATTGCTCTAAATCAGGAAACCCGTTCGCGCTATCGATGAGTTGAAAATCTGTTTTCATCCGCCGCTAACTGGAGGTAATAACGCAACATGGTCTTGCGCTTCAATGAGATCTGCTTCTTGAATCATGAAGTGATTCTTAGCAATTAAAAAAGGAAGATCTTGAACTACGTGAAATTGATTTCGAAACGCTACAACAAGTTCTTTGGCTGAAAGAGGTAGTTCGGTAACTTCAACAAATACAGGACTTCCGTATTGCTCTTTTAGCATTCCAAATAATTGAACTTCCTTTTTCATAGACTGCGAATTAACAAACGAATACCGGCATAAAGCAAGATTCCAATGGTAATTAATCGAATGCCATTCTTCGGAAGGAATTTTAGGGCACTTAAATTCCCGAGAAATGCACCTGTCAAGACAGCTCCAATTAAATAATACGTTTCATTTTCTACAAGTAAACTCTTCGATTGGAAAAGCATGGGAACCAAGGCTACCCAAGAATTTACAGCAATAAATAGGGAAGTGGTTGCGGCAATTTTACGCTCCTCTCCCCATTTCGAAAAATACAGAAAGGGCGAGAGGTAGACTCCGCCACCAATGCCCGTTAATCCGGATATAAAACCGATTACAGCAGAAAAAGGCCAAAGGAATTTCTTATTGAATGAAATAGGTTGGTTCAATTTAACAACCAATGGCAACAACATAAACAAGGCGGAAAGGAGTAGTCCAATCGATAAGAAAAGTAGGAACACCTTTTCTTCCAATTTAATTTGAGTAGCAAGCAGAACAAAAGGAATGCTGAACAACAAGAGTAGAAGATTCGGCTTCCAATCAATGAAGCTATTTCTAATAAATTGAACGCTGCTGTATGTCGCTACCGCGGCATTGCATAGCAAGGCCAATGTTTTTATTTCTCCTTGCGGAAAGGTATAGCTGAAAACTGCACCTGATAAAATGGCCAAATACATGCTGCCTCCGCCAAATCCTGCGCTAGAGTATATGAGGGAAATAATGAAGAATAGAAGAGGAAGCAGCAAAAGAGACATACTAGTTCTTGGCTACCGCCGACATTGAAACTTCCTTAAACGTTTTCCAACCGTTCTCAGTTTCCCAACAATCATAGATGTGCAAGGCATATTCAAATCCATTGTATTCAAAGAAGACATCCATAAAATGAACCCCTTGAATTCCTGAATGTTCTCCGGGGAAAACGTCTACTTTTTTGAAATTAGCCTTTGACCAATCAATGCTGTAGTTAAGTGTTAGTCGCTCAAGCCCCTCAAAAGATTCAATAGCCAATTTCTCCATAGCCTTATTCAGTCCAATGGCTCTTCCATGTTCTTGATTCTTGGCATCTTCAGATAAACTGCTGCGGTCTATGATCTCATTAAATTCGTCTTCATTAAGATATAGCGCGCGGAAATCTTTTTCGCTATGGTTTTTAACGGCTTCGAAAACAGCCTTACCGAACTCTTCGGGCGTTTTAGGTCCTGAAGAACATGCACCGAAAGAAAGTGTTGCCAATAGTGCTAATGCTAGGATAATTCTATGCTTTACCATGTGCTGATAGTGTCTTAATCAAAAATAGTGATCCCGTCGCGGATCGAACGCGAATTCTGGGCTTCGGAAACCCATGTAATATCCATTATACTACAGGACCAATTGAGGCGCAAATATAACGCAATTCAAAAATCGAAATGGATTTCTCTTTTCACCCATTTTTTGAAGTTTCTAAGTTCATGCTTGACTTCTTTTTCATTGAAAAAAAGAAAGGCTGCAACAAGAACAAGTGTGATTAACCAAAAGTCTGAACTCGAATTGTTGTAAGCTGCTATTTTCTTCCTTATGGAATCGAAATGATCAAAATTTGAAAATTCATACACAGCGTAAACATCTTCACTCTGTTTAATAATTCCTTTGTAATCGAGCCAATGACCATCGAATAAAACAGATACATGTTCAATTGTTAAAACCAGATAAACACCTTCATTGTAATTTGAATATACATCATGAATAGATGAGTTTTTATTGATCTCTATTTCATCAACACTGCCGTTAAAACTGAAATTTGGATTTTTCATTAACCGGCGCATAGAAGAGGTGAAATTGTTTACCCCATCTTTTTCAATTCGATTAAAAAAGCCTCTTGAAAATCCATGTGCTTCGTCATAAGGTATTCCAAATAAAATGGAAACCGCTTTCACCACGCAGTCATTGGTCTCGAAACCCCGATAACGAGATTGGGAGTAATCAATAATGAATTTTTCAGGATGAATGAATTTCATGATTCTGACCTAATTCAATTTCTTTGCAATTTAATCATTCAAGTGTAACTTGGTAATCAGCCCAATTTACTACCACCCCAGGTGCGTGTATTCATAAAAAAGGCAGCTACATCGTACCGCTGTGCAGTGGCCGAAAAGTAATTCAGTAAGCTTGAATCCCTATCCACATAATAGTCAATAGACCTTTTCAATTCATGCTGACTCCTTCGGAAATGTGAAGAAAGCGAATCCAATGAAACCAAGATGCTGTAATCTACCCTCGTCCAGACGCCCATGCGTGGCACCGACATTTCATGCGATAGCTCGAGTTCCCATTGAGACTGTGAAAACGCAGATAATGATACAAAGAGCATTAAACATAGAAGCATTGATTTCATTAGTCGAAAGTACAAAAAAAAAAGACTGAAAAGCTTGAATTGTTTGTCGATATTGCCAGTATGAATCGTTTCTTGAAATGCAAAAAGCCAATCTTTCGACTGGCTTTCTGTTTTTGGTAGCGGGGACAGGACTCGAACCTGTGGCCTTTGGGTTATGAGCCCAACGAGCTACCAACTGCTCCACCCCGCACTCTAAAAGTTTTCCCCTTTGGGAGTGCAAATATAACTAATTTTACAAGCAATATGCAAGAAAAATCTGAAGAAGGAGAAAAAAAAGCCGCGCACAAAGCGGGTTTCGTGAACTTGATTGGTAATCCCAATGCAGGTAAGTCTACGCTAATGAACGCTTTAATGGGTGAAAAGCTAAGCATCGTCACACCAAAAGCGCAAACCACGCGTCACCGAATAATGGGTATTTTAAACGACGAAGACTATCAAATTGTCTACAGCGATACTCCAGGAGTACTCGATCCGAAGTACAAATTACAAGAAGGAATGATGAAATCGGTCGGTACCGCACTGAAAGATGCCGATCTAATTTTATTGGTCATTGACCTGCTCGACAAAAAAGGCCTACACGAAGAAACCTTCAATCGCCTCAAGAAGATGGAAGTTCCCATTTTCGTTGTTCTCAATAAATTCGACAAGGCAGGAACAGAAAAAGCCAATGAAGCTTTTCAATTTTGGAACGAAGCCCTTCCAAATGCAAAAGTGTTTCCTGTTTCAGCATTGGAAAAAATATACACCAAAGAGTTGTTAAACGAGATATTGGCTGTTCTTCCAGAACACCCAGCTTTCTTTCCGAAAGATGAAATTTCCGATCGCACACAGCGCTTCTTTGTTAGTGAAATCATTCGTGAGAAAATTTTCACGATCTACGACCGCGAAATTCCTTATTCATGCGAAGTAATCGTTGAGGCCTTCAAAGAAGAGCCAACCATCATTCGCATTGCAGCAGTTATTCTTACGGAACGCGAATCGCAAAAAGCCATCATCATTGGTCACCAAGGAAGCATGCTGAAGCGTGTTGGAACCAATGCCCGGAAAGACATGGAGAGTTTCTTAGGTAAAAAGGTATTCCTTGAAATGTTCGTGAAGGTGGAAAAGTGGAGAAACGATACGCGTGCGCTAACTCAAATGGGATATCTCGATTAAGATGTTAGTTTTTCCAAATGCAAAAATAAATTTAGGACTGTTCATCACTGAAAAGCGAACAGACGGATTTCATAATTTGGAAAGTTTGTTTCTGCCCATTCCGTTGTGTGATATACTAGAGGTCACACCTTCAACAGAAGAGACAACCTTGGTCTGCACCGGAGAATCGAATGATATTCCAACCGAGAAAAATATAGTTTACAAAGCTTGGAAGCTGCTTCAAGAGGCCTACGGAATTGGTCCTGTAAAAATTCATTTGCATAAGATTATTCCGAGTGGCGCTGGTATGGGAGGAGGTTCAAGCGATGGGACGTTTATGTTGAAGGCGTTGAATGAATTGTTCCAGTTGAACTTGTCGGTTCATCGCCTAGAAGAATTGTCGGCCGAATTAGGAAGTGATTGTCCTTTTTTCGTTCAGAACAAAGCCGCGCTCATTTCGGGAAGGGGAGAAGTCGTTCACCCAGTAGATTTTAATTTAAGTGGAAAATATTTAGTGGTTGTCAATCCAGGTATTCACATTTCCACAGCCCAAGCATTTCAAGGCATTCAACCCAAACCTTCCAATTTCGATTGGAAGAAACTAATTGAAAGTCAAGAGTTGAATGAGACGCTTAAAAACGATTTCGAGCCACAAGTTTTCAATTTATTTCCTGAAATTGAAAAGATCAAGGAAGGTCTTTTAAAGTCAGGTGCTTTCTATGCGAGCATGTCGGGCACGGGCAGCACGGTGTATGGTATATTTAACGAAAAGCCTGAAATAGAGTGGGGTAAAAATTACTTTAACCGAACTTTTTCAATTTGAAAAACGTAGTTAGAGTAAAATGAAATATATTTGCTTAGCTCATTACCATGGAAAACAAGAATAATTCTACTCCAGCAGCTGTAAATCCTCTTCAAGACGAATTGAACGAGGTGAAAGCCCAAAAGGAAAAACTCGAGCGCGAGTTGTTGGCTCGTGAAGAATTAATGCAAAGTATGTTTTCTCTTTTGGCCGAAAAGAAAAAGTAATTCGCTTTTTTGTTTCAAGATTTCTTCGTTTCTTAGGTCCATAAACCTTAATCAAAATGCGTAAGATACTTTTAGGCCTTTCGTTGTTTTTATCTTTTTCTGTTTTCGGACAAAACGATATTGAAAGAAATTTCGATCCGTTGGAAGTAAGACTCTATCATTCTGAAGAGGCCTACCATGCCGACAAACAAATGACACTATCGAATTCTTCTGTTTGGAAGTCATTTCAATTGGCACATCCTAAATGGACATCGCATTTCTCTGAGAGAACAGGAATGCCGACAAAGGCATTCGGAAATCCAATTGATGTTGTGGGTTCAAACGACACCGAAAGAGCTATTTCATTTCTGAATGAAATGAATCAGTCCTTTTCTGCAGGAACAATTCAACTTTCTGCAAGACCGGAAATAAAGACTGAAAAGTTCACCCATGTTGTTTTCGATCAAACTTTCAATGGAATGAAAGTTCTATTTAGTAAGGCATCTGTAAAGTTGGTGAATGGCAAGGTTGTTCAATTTGCATTCGGTGTTCATCCGAATATTCAGTTGGAAGATAAGCCTGCTATTGGAGAACAACATGCGCGTTTGGCTGCTCAACAAGGAATCACGACAACGATTGAATCCATTCAATCCACAGCTGAGGTATTCATTTTGCCAGTTCCAACTTCAACATCTTTCGAGTATCATAAAGTTTATTCAGTTACTGTTTCAACGCGTAACGCTCAGAATGTTCCTCAGCGTTACCTAACTTATGTAGATGCCATCTCTGGTAAAATTTTAATGCGTAAGAATTTGGTTTCGCATGCAGAAGGTGGTCCCAAGAAATCTGGTTCAGAGGAATTGGTTGTTGATGTGCAAGTGAATGGAGGTGTTTATATGACCAACCCTTATGGAGTTGTTACCAATGAAGGTTTAAACAATATTTACGTAACAGTTTCAGGAACAGATTATGGAACCGATATAAATGGTTCAGGAACCTTTCCCCTTAACGCAGGAGCAAATGCTGTTGTGAGATTGGAAGGTCCATGGAGCACCGTTAACACGAACGGTATTGTTCCACAAAAGAATGTTACTCTTCAAGCAGGGTTGAATACAATTGACATGTCAACAGCTGCAAATGTTCGCGAACTTTCAGCTTACAAGAGTGTAAACCGAATTCATGACCATTGCAAATTCTGGATGCCAAACTTTACTGGAATGGATTTTCAATTACCGACGAATATTGATTTGACCTCTGGTGATTGCAATGCGTTCTATGATGGAAGTTCAATTAACTTTTACGCGATTGGAAATGGATGTAATGCAACAAGCTTATTGGCGGATGTTGTTTTTCATGAATATGGTCACGGAATTAACGATAACTATTATCAAAGTTTAGGCTCATTCTTTTTTAATGGAGCAATAGGAGAGGGCTACGCAGATTATTGGGGAATTTCTTTAATTGATAATCCTGTTGTTGGTATTGGTTTTTATACTGATAACCAAGATGGAATAAGAAGATATGATACTGAACGTAAAGTATATCCGCAAGATTTAGTAGGCGAGGTGCATGCTGACGGTGAAATAATTATGGGAGCTTGGTACGATACGCACTTATTGATGGGTGGAGATTGGAACGCAACAATGCCATTGTTCGTTGAAGCTTATGCTGGTTTGCAAGCAGAAACAGCTGATGGAAACGAGGGAGAAGCCTTTACAGATATTTTGTTAGATGTTTTATTGGCTGATGATAACGATGGAGACATAACAAATGGAACTCCAAATGGAAATGCAATTGTTCAAGGATTCTATTTACATGGTATAACGCTTATTTCTCCAGCAGTTATAAATCATACGCCTCAAGCTTTCGCAAGCCCTATCGTGCCGATTACACTTAGCGCAGATTTAGATTTGTTTTTTCCCTACACGCAATACTTATCTGATGTGAATTGTCACTACCAAGTGAATAATGATCCTTGGCAAGTTTCAGCTATGTCGGATGCATCGGGATCTTTTGAAACCACCTTTGATGGTTTTAATCCAGGAACAATTTTGAAATACTATTTTACTGCTAACGATGTAAACGGTTCTGTTGGAACGGTTAATCCCGTAGGTGCTCATCAACCATTATTTCCAACCCTTCCTCATATTATGCTGATAGGTGTGAACGAAGTAGGACGTCACGATTGTGATAACAACGAAGACTGGGGTTCATGGCAGACAGGTGTTGCCGGAGATAACGCCACTACCGGTATTTGGTTATTAGAAATTCCAATTCCAAGCGCTACAGTTGATGTTGCTCCAGGTACCATTGTTCAAACAGGCGATCAAGTTACTCCCGCAGGCGAATATTGTTTTTTCACCGGTAATGGAACAATCGGCGGGGGCATTGGTGAAAACGATGTTGATGCTGGAAAAACAACTCTTCAAACAACGACCATTGATTTGTCAAGCTTCACAAACCCAATTATCAGCTATTTCAGATGGTACACTAACAGCCCTCCTGGAGGTGCAAATCCAGGTGCAGATTACTGGCAAGTTCGAATGAGTAACGATAATGGAGCTACCTGGACTTATGTTGAAAATACAAAAACCAGCGACATGCAATGGAGACGGAACGCTTTCCATGTTAGCGACTTCATGACTCCAACAGCACAAATGAAACTTCAGTTCATCGCAAGCGATAGTCTTCGTCCAACCGTGAATTTGAATGGAGGATCTTTAGTGGAAGGCGCATTGGACGACTTCATTGTTTATGAAGATGCTATCATTGGCGTTGAAGAGACTTCAGTAAAAGTGTTCAATGCTGTTGCATTTCCAAATCCAACAACAACTTCAACCAATATTCAATTCCAACTTTCAAAACCTGAATCAATTGAGGTGTTGGTATTAGATGCTGTTGGAAGAACAGTTTACGCGATTCCTATACATGAATATGGAACCCAAGTGCAAAACATTTCTATTCCATCAGAGAAATGGGCGAAAGGAACCTATCAAGTTGCTCTTCGTCAAAACAGAAAGAATATTCAAACCATTCAAATTGTAAAAAATTGAACCTTCGAATAACAGTTGTTTTAATATTCACAATAATCGCTGCACTTCGCAGCGATTATTGTTTCTCTCAGAATTCGTCTCTTCAAGAATGGAAAGGTACCTATGAAGGAACCATGCAAGTTTATAACAGAGGAAAACTACAAGCTGAATTGCCGGTAGATTTGGTCATTGTAGAGATTCCCAATAGTAATAGGTTAACCTGGAGAATGACTTATTATGAACCTTTCGGAATCTTGGTGAAAGATTATCAAATGGTTCTTCCAATGGATCAATCGAATCAATATCTTCTCGATGAAATGGATGGTACCACGCTAGATTGTTTTCTTTACGGTAATTCGATTTCTTCTTGTTTTACTGTTGAAGGATTGATGATATGCGATACTTACATCAAGCAAGGAGACAACATTTATATGGAATTGTTTGGTGGCATGCAACAAGATGAGACAGCACCTGAAATAAAAAGCTTAGATATACAGTTTTTGCAGACTGTAAATTTCCGGAAGATGAAGTGATTACTTAGAAAGCTTTTTAATGAACACGGCAGGATTACCTGCCCAAACTTCTCTTTCGGGAATATTCGTACGAACGACACTTCCGGCGCCAATAACGGCAAAATCTCCGATTGTAACTCCTTTCATGATGATACTCTCTGCACCCACAAATACATATTCACCTATGTGAATAGGGGAGGTCTTCGCGTTTGAATCGATATCTATTTTTCGCTGTTCGATAGAAGTAGGATGGAAATCAGTATCCCAAATCTTACAATTTCCTCCAATGATTGTGTGATTACCAATTGAAATTTCTTCGCGACAGCATATTGTTGAATTGGAAAATCCAACATCTTCACCTATTGTAAGTTTTGCATTTTTTCCAATCATAATTGAAGAGGAAGAACCACATCCAATAATATTCGCGAATCGGTGTGAATTAACTAAGAAGTCTTTGCCTAGCTTGAATTGTCCTTTATTCGAAACAAATAGGAATCCATAGCAATGCACCTTCCAAAAGGCAACCCCTTGAAGCGTAAGCCATATTGCATTTATTGGCCAATAGATTATGTACAGTATGGTTTTCAATTAATGTTTGGCAATTGTTGAATTTTCAAGATACCATTTATACACGCGCTCAATTCCCTCACGGAGAGACACGGCATGCTTAAATCCTAATGAATGAAGTTTGGAAACATCGGTCAATTTGCGCATCGTCCCATCGGGCTTTGAAGAATCGAAATGAAACGCTCCCTTATAGCCAACAATCTCGGCAATTAATACTGCTAGATCTGCAATTGAAATCTCTTCTCCTGTTCCGATGTTAATATGGGTATTTCGAATCTCATCTGAATGGATAAGGTCTGAAAAATTTACGCTTTGCATGATATGAATGCAGGCGTTCGCCATGTCTTCTGACCACATAAATTCACGCATTGGTTTTCCTGACCCCCAAATATTTACGCTGCCTTTGTTTACACCAATTGAATTTAAATAAATTAAAGATTCAGAATTATTAAAAATATTTAAATCACTATTGATTGATTCAAAGTCATCGTCTTGAAGGCATTTGGCCAAGTGTATTTTTCTCAATAAAGCAGGAAGAACGTGAGATTTCTCGAAATTGAAATTGTCACCCGGACCGTACAAATTAGTAGGCATGACAGATATAAAATTCGTTCCGTATTGAATGTTATATGATTCACACAATTTAATTCCTGCGATTTTTGCAATCGCGTAAGGCTCATTTGTAAACTCTAACTTGCTGGTAAGGAGTGAGGACTCTTTTAGAGGTTGGGGAGCATTTTTAGGATAAATGCATGTGCTACCTAAAAAGAGTAGTTTTTTTACTCCTGACTTATGAGCGCTTGATATAATATTGTTCTGAATGGAAAGATTTTCAATCAGGAAATCAGCACGATAAGTGTTGTTCGCGACAATACCTCCAACTTTAGCGGCGGCAAGAAAAACGTATTCGGGTTTCTCTGTTAAGAAGAAATGCTCTACAGCTAATGAATTCAACAAATCCAACTCAGATCTAGACCGAAGCAATGAGTTGGAATATCCAGCGGCAGTTAACCCTTTAACAATTGCCCTTCCAACCAAACCGTTGTGACCCGCAACAAAAATCTTAGAGTTGTAATTCATTTCTAAAAAAATAGTGAGCCAAATTTAACGATTAATTGTTGGAAACATTACACTTAATAATCAATTGTAGTAGCGATTACAGAAGTTTTTTCTTATTTTTTTGAATATACTAACTCGCTAAGATGAAAACATTTTTTACATTTCTCTTTTTATCTATTTCTTTAGTTTCTTTTTCTCAAAGAAACACGAAGAAATTGGAATCTTCATTTGACTTTGGTTTTGGATATCATTTTGGTCTTCGTCAGATTCAAGAGGGATACAATGTTAACTCTTTGACTGCCTCTAATTTAACTTTCGGTTGGACGAATTATTTTACCAATAACAAGTTTGGAGGAAGATTAGAGTTGTCTTACGATAAGATGTTGAACAACTCACTTTCAAATCCTTTCCAAACCAATTATTTCAGAACAACGTACTACTTAAACTCAAGTTTAAAAAACTTAGTAGGTTGGGGAGGTTCGAGACAGATGGTCGATAAGAGAAATTTTTGGCAGGCTTTCGATATAGATTTGGCTATGGGTATTGGTTACTCGGCCATGACCAGAAAGACTTTTCCTGTTGATGAAACGGTGTATTTAAAAAAGGCTGATGACATGTTGAACATTAGTTTCCGCATTGCACCGAGTATTGAAATTGGTGACAATGTCAAGTTATTTGCATCATACACCCGCATCAACCAATCCGCTCAATCAACTAGTTTTGATTTCTCGAATCCGATTAACAATACAGCATTCAAGGGTGCTTTTAGAACTTTAAATGTTGGTATTCGTTACACTCCTAAATCTGACCGCACATACAATCGAGCATTAAGAGATGCTCACAAGAAATGGCACTTCTTCACTTCTTTTGATGCTTCATTTGGTACTCATTTCGCAGGTAATACGGAAGTGGAATCTCAGAAATTCAATGCTGCATCGATTAGTCATTTAAATTTTGGAGCAAACCATAAGTATCCAAATTCAAAACTTTACGGTAGATTCGATATAGGGTTTGATGCCTTTCAAAACCTGAAAGACGAAACACCTTTCAAAACGAAATATTTGCGCACTACATACCAAGTTATCGCAGATATGCGCACTCTTCGTGATAAAAACAACGAAGCCAACAAGTTGGATTTAGCCTTTGGACTTGGTTTAGGATTTGCAACTATGTTCAATTCGGAAAGCTCAACAACAATGAGAGATGCTTTCTTAAATGGCGACGATATGTATACTTTGGTATTTAGCGTGAATCCATCTTACCGTATCTCAAAATATGTGTCATTAATGGCGAATGCGACTTTAAATAGCCACTCTCTTCAGTGTTGCAGTTGGAATCTTCAAAACGGGCAAAGCAATTCGGCTTTCAACGGGAGATTTATGAACTTGAGTTTAGGTGTTAGATATAGAATGGCGGATCGCAGATCTAATTATACATCTGTTATCACGGGCAGAATTCCAAAGGCTTGGTCTGTTGACGCAGCAATTGGAGGTCATTTCCTAGGGGCTCCGGTTTCAAACAATTATACTTTGAGTGCTAATCCAACCAAACATGTTGCAGTTGGCGTTAACCATCCATTTATTAACCCTGTTTACTTTGGTCGTTTTGAATTTGCATTCGACAACTTATCTGGTAATAAATCATCACTTGATTTTTCTTCAAAGTATTTCAGAGCGAATTACTATTTGATGACATCTATTCAAAATCAATTGTGTAAATCTGAGGAATCTCCAAGAGTTCCAAATATATTCGATGTTCAATTCGGTTTAGGAGTTGGAGCAAGCTCGTTTAAAAATAATAACAGCACGATTAATTTATCTCCAAAGGGGACGATATGCTTAACCTAGCAGCGAAAGTTGTGCCTACCTACAAGATTTCTGAAAAGGTTTCTGTTTTTGCTGCATATACTTTTGTTTCACATTCTTTGCAGTCTGCTACATATGATATGACTGAAGGTGTAACTAAAACTATGTTTAATGGACACTTAATGAATTTTGCTGCTGGAGTTTCAGTTACCTTAAAAACTACGAAACCAAGACTGTTCGTAGATGTAACTCCGATCGACACAACTTCAAAAGTGGTGGTTGTTCAGCCTGATCCAATTGTAGATTCTATTCCTGATACTTTGAACGTTGTTAATCCGATCGTAACTCCAGATCCTATAGTTACACCAGATCCAACTCCAATTGTTACGGTTCCTACTCGCATTTATGAAGGAACTATATCTGATTATCCTGTTAATATGTCTGACCTTCCAGTTTCTCAAAAGGAACTACTGAAGAGTATAGCTGAAAGGTTGAACTCAAGTGATCAACTCACTTTGGTTTTATCTGGACATGCCGATAAAACAGGATCTGAAGGTTACAATTTATCTCTTTCGCGGAAACGTGCTGCAAATACCAAGGCATACTTGATTGGACAAGGTGTTAGTCCTGAAAAGATAAAGATTGAATATTACGGTAGCTCAAGGCCAATTGCTTCTAACGAAACATTAGAAGGACGAATGAAGAATAGAAGGGTAGACATTGATATAGTGGATACTCCTAAAAAATAAAACTGAACTATCAGAAAACTAAAAAAGCGGCTAAGGCCGCTTTTTTTTATTATTAAGATTAAAAAAAATTAGTTCTTCATAAAGTCAGCTTCTAAACTAAACTCAGGAACCTGCACTTTAAATAGGGAAGAGGCTCCCTTCATTTGCATTGAATAGAATCCCTTCATTAATCCAAAAGGAGATTGTAAGTCACAGGCAGATGTGTAAGAGAAGATCTCTCCAGGTGCTATAACAGGCTGCTCTCCTACAACTCCCGGACCTTCAATTTCGCGCTTTAATCCATTCGAGTCTGTGATAAACCAATGTCTGCGTAGTAATTGAACAGGGAAGTCATTTTGATTCTCTATTGAGATACGGTATGAAAAGACGAAGCTGCCTTGTGGGGCAGCTGACATTCTTTCTTCAAACAAAGAAAAAACTGAAATTTTTACGCCTTCTGTTACAGCAACTACCATAACAGCAAATATAGTTAATAAACAATCAGATTGTTAATAACCTCAAGATTTTTTATTGTTGAACGAACTGCTTCGCGAAACGCTTACGGTCGCCCTCATTCAAATAAATCTTACGGATACGAATAGACTTTGGAGTAACCTCAACGTATTCATCTGGGCCAATGTACTCTAATGCTTCTTCCAATGTGAATTGAATTGGTGGAGCCATTACAGTTTTAGCATCAGTTCCAGAAGCACGCATATTCGTTAACTGCTTTGTCTTAGTTACATTGACAACCAAATCGTTATCACGTGAGTGCTCTCCAATTACTTGACCTTCGTAAACTTCTTCCATTGCTTCAACGAAGAATTTACCTCTGTCTTGAAGATTGCTGATACTGTATGCAATAGCGTTACCTGTTTCCATACAAATCAAAGATCCATTCAAACGTCCAGGAATTTCATCTTTCATTGGTTGGTACTCCTTGAAACGGTGAGTCATGATAGCCTCACCTTGGGTTGCAGTCAACAAGTAACTTCTTAAACCGATGATACCTCTTGATGGAATTTCAAATTCAATTACCGTGCGATCGCCTTTAGGTTCCATGTTTTTCATTTCACCCTTACGCTTAGAAACCGATTCAATAGCAGTTCCTGCCATGTCAGAAGGTAAATCAATCGTAAGTTCTTCAATTGGCTCACTCTTAACACCGTCAATGTTTTTAAGAATTACTTGTGGTTGACCAATTTGTAATTCATATCCCTCACGACGCATGGTTTCAATCAAAACAGACAAGTGAAGTACACCTCTTCCAAATACATTGAAACGGTCTGCCTTATCAGTTTCTTGAACACGTAACGCCAAGTTCTTCTCTAATTCTTTTTCTAAACGATCCTTAATGTGACGGCTAGTAACGAATTTTCCTTCTTTACCAAAGAATGGAGAATCATTGATGGTAAATAACATACTCATGGTTGGTTCATCAACTGAGATAGTTGGCAATGCTTCTGGATTTTCGTAATCGGTGAACGTGTCTCCAATTTCGAAATTCTCCATTCCGTTAATTGCGCAGATATCACCAGAAACAACCGATTCAACTTTACGTTTGCCTAATCCTTCAAAGATGTACAATTCTTTGATTTTACCTTTTACCATTACACCATCACGCTTAGCAAGGGTAACGTTCATACCAGCTTTCAATTCGCCGCGATGAAGTTTACCAATGGCCATACGACCGGTATATGTAGAGTAGTCTAAAGAGGTTACCAACATTTGTGGAGTTCCTTCTCTTTTAATTGGAGCAGGAATGTGCTCAATAACCAAGTCCAAAAGTGGCTCAATCGTATCTGTTTGAACTTTCCAGTCCAAACTCATCCAACCATTCTTAGCTGCGCCATATGCAGTAGCGAAGTCAAGTTGATCTTCAGTAGCACCAAGGCTATACATTAAATCGAATACTTGCTCGTGTACTTCTTCTGGGCGACAGTTTTCTTTATCTACTTTATTGATGACAACAATTGGCTTCAATCCCATTTGAATAGCCTTTTGCAATACAAAACGAGTTTGTGGCATTGGACCTTCGAAGGCATCTACTAAAAGAAGAACACCTTCAGCCATGTTTAATACACGCTCTACCTCTCCACCGAAGTCACTGTGACCAGGAGTATCAATAATGTTGATCTTGTAATCTTTATATTGAATAGAAACGTTTTTCGCAAGAATGGTAATACCGCGCTCGCGCTCTAAGTCGTTGTTATCCAGGATTAAGTCATTGTGAACTTCATTCTCTCTGAATAATTTAGCAGCGTGAAGCATTTTGTCAACCAAGGTTGTTTTACCGTGGTCAACGTGAGCGATAATTGCGATGTTTCTAATTTTTTGCATTGCGCGATTCTTAATTTGGCCGCAAAAGTACAACAATAAAAATGAAAAACCCCTCGAAAGTATCGAAGGGTTTAAAAAGTAGCGAGATTGGGGCTTGAACCCAAGACCTTGCGATTATGAATCGCACGCTCTAACCAGCTGAGCTACCTCGCCATAAATGGGGTGCAAATATACACATCTATTTTAAAAATGAA
>JBILTL010000076.1:0-9657 GCA_044371535.1 Flavobacteriales bacterium
AAACACGCAAGAAGCAAAAAGTCATTTCAAATTTGGCTAACAATAGTGAAACATGCCGCCTGGAGCAAACCGAGTGATCTGTTTCAAACCTTTGGTTCTGCAGATTTGCTGGGCAATGCAAGCAATCGAGTCATTTTCAATATTGGTGGGAACGATTATAGAATGATTTGTAAATATCAAGTTACTTCAACCGAAATGAGATTATATGTTAAATGGATCGGAACACATGAAGAGTATAACCAACTCTGCAAATTGAACAAGCAATACTCCATAGACCTTTACAAAAAATGAAATACACCATCATCAAATCAAAAAAGCAATACTTCGAATATTGCTCGCGCATGGAATTACTCGGTGAGGTAAAGAAAAAATCAAAAGACATTACCGACGAGATAGAACTGCTTCAATTACTCATAGACAAATACGACAGTGAGCAATTAAAAAGCAATCCTATTCCTCCAAATGAATTGCTAAAAGGACTTATGTTAGAGCACAACATGAAAGGAATTGATCTAGCACAATTACTACAAGTAAGTCCCGGTCTGGTAAGCGATATGCTCAATGGAAAGAAAGCGTTTTCTAAAAATTCCATTCGAATTCTTTCGGAACATTTTCGGGTAAAGCAAGAGGCGTTTAACTGGGAACTAAGTAATTGGAAAACCTTCGGTTTTATTCCTACTTCGTAATTCCTCCCGATAGCTATCGGGATCATAATTCCTACTTCGTAATTGGAACTGCGTTGTTTCTCAAATTAAAATCGTCGAAAACATTCGCCAACGGCATTCGTTCAGAGAACATTCGTCGCAGACATTCTTGCTTCCACATTCCGTAACTTAGCTCTCCATTATGGTAGCAAAAACCCTCCACCTTCTTAAAAAATACTGGGGATACGATGCGTTTCGCGATAAGCAAAGCGAAATCGTTAATGCTTCCGCATACGGTGAACATGTGTTTGCGCTGCTGCCAACAGGCGGAGGAAAAAGCATCTGCTTTCAAGTGCCTGCGCTTTGTCACAAAGGTTTGTGCATTGTCGTAACGCCTTTGCTTGCGCTCATGAAAGATCAAGTGGAAAGTCTCATTCAAAAAGAAATTCCAGCAACCTATCTTTCTTCCGAATTAAATAATTTCGAGATTGAAAAAATTCTCGACGATTGCACCAATAGAAAATACAAATTCCTTTACGTCTCTCCCGAACGTTTGGAAAACGACAACTTCATTGCTCGCATTCGCTACCTGAACATCTCCTTCGTGGCCATTGATGAAGCGCATTGCATTTCACAATGGGGACACGACTTCCGCCCAGCGTACAGAGCCATTCCGAATTTCCTAAAGGAACTTCGAGATCCTGTGGTGATGGCTGTTACTGCAACCGCCACTCCGCAAGTCGTTGCAGACATTGCCACACTCGTCTTCAACAACGATTGCAAAATCATTCAGAAGAGTTTCGCGAGAAAGAACATTGCCTACAACGCACTCTTTTCAACACAAAAAGAAAACGACCTCGTCGATCGAATCGTTCACATGAAAGGAGCAGGAATCGTTTATTGCAATTCAAGAAAAAAAACAGAAGACCTTTCAGCGTTGCTGAATGAAAAAAATATTAAAGCCCTTCCCTATCACGCGGGTCTTGATCTTCACAAAAAAGACCTCGCCTTTCAAAAATGGAAGAACAACGATGTGCAAGTCATTGTGGCAACCAACGCCTTCGGTATGGGGATAGACAAACCCGATGTGCGCTTCGTTTTTCACTTCGATATTCCTTCTCAACCCGAAGCATATTTTCAAGAAGTGGGAAGAGCTGGACGCGATGAGCAGCCTGCACTTGGACTTGCACTCTGGAACGACAGCGATTTCGTTCAGTTGAAAAAAAGCATTGCCATGCGCTATCCGCCAAAGGAAGACATTGCAACGGTTTATCAAACACTCGCCAACATTCATCGCATTGCCATTGGCTCGGGCATGAACGAACTCTTCGCACTGAACCTTGATCAAATTGCAGAGCGCAGTCAGCTTCACGCCAACACCATTTCAGCTTCACTGCTGTTACTTGAACGCGCGGGATACATTTCAATCTTAGCTCGCGGACTGCACCGCTCGCGCGTTCGTGTCATTGCTTCGAAAGAAGAGTTGCGCAACTTCGTAGATCAACACCCGAAGCATGAAGACTTTCTTCGCTCGCTCTTCCGCTTGTATGGAAGCATCTGGGACTTCGCAGTTCCTATTTCAGAATATCAATTGAGTGTCTTGAATGAACGCTCGAAAAATGAAGTGCTCACTTCATTGAACGACCTGCATAAACTTCAAATCCTCGAATACCTTCCGGCTAGCTCTACTTCGCAATACAGCTATGTAAAGCAACGCGTGGCGACGAATGAAATCTCCATTCCGGAAACGATGTATGAAGAACGAAGAGAAATTGACCTTGCGAAACTGAACAGCATGCAACACTTGCTTTCAGATGACCACTGTCGTGAACAATACATTCTGCGCTATTTCGGGGAAGATGCCGCTGCATGCGGCAAGTGCGATTACTGTCAGCGCGAACGCGCTCTTCCAACTACAAAAGAAATTCTGCAAGCTTGCCTCACCGGAAAAACACTCGACGAACTCTACGCGTGGCCCATTTCCTTCAACAAAGAAAAAACAATTGAACTCGTGCAAGAAGCCCTTGCCGAAGGATGGCTCATTCCAAAAGAAGGCAAGTATTTCACGACCAAGTAAGTTTTCGGAGTAGTTTTGCCACATGTTAGCAAAAATCTATTTGAAGCAAGGAAAAGAACAAAGCGCAAAACGCTTTCATCCTTGGATATTCTCTGGTGCCATTGAAGCCATTTCTGAATTATTGAAGGAAGGACAATTGGTGGAAGTGTACACCCGCAAAAACGAAAAAATTGGAATTGGACATTTCTCTGAAGGAAGCATTGCGGTTCGTATGTTTTCATTCGGTGAGGAAATGTACTCAACAGATATCTGGCATTCTAAAATTAAACACGCTTATGATCTTCGCAAGAAGGTTATGGTAAATACCGAAAGCACCACGCTGTACCGTTTGATTAACGCAGAAGGCGATGGTTTCCCTGGACTTATTGTAGATGTCTACGGTGAAACAGCGGTGCTTCAGTTTCATGGCGCTGGTATGTACCAGCACAGAAGCGAAATTGCTAACGCGTTGAAGATGGTTATGGGCGATAGTTTGAAAGCCATCTACGACAAGAGCGGAGAGAAAATTAAAGGTGTTCCGAATGCACAGAACGAATATGTTGTTGGTGAAAAAGGAAACGACATTGCATTGGAGCACGGCATTCAATTTCAAATCGATTGGGAGAAAGGACAAAAGACTGGCTTCTTCATTGACCAACGTGAAAACAGAAAATTACTTGGTGAATTAAGTCAAGGAAAAAAAGTATTGAATACGTTTTGCTACAGCGGCGGGTTCTCTCTTTATGCTTTGAAAAACGGAGCAAACCTCGTTCACAGTTTAGACAGCAGTGCTTCAGCACTTGCTCTCGTAGAGAACAATATTCAATTGAATAATTTAGATACTTCGAAGCATAAGCTCATTCAAGCCGATGCGGTAGAATACATGAAGAACATTGAGGAAGATTACGACATCATTGTTCTTGATCCACCAGCCTTCGCGAAACACTTAAGTGCGAAACACAAGGCCATTCAAGGATACAGAAGAATTAATGAAGCCGCTTTACGTCAGATTAAACCCGGCGGAATTCTATTCACCTTCTCTTGCTCGCAGGTAATCGACAAGCAGCAATTCACTTCCATTCTTTTGGCTTCAGCAATTTCAGTTGGAAGAACAGTAAAGATTCTTCATCAATTGCACCAAGGCGCAGACCATCCGATTAGCATCTTCCATCCGGAAGGCGAATACTTGAAAGGTTTGGTTTTAGAAGTTATTTAGTATTTTAGACTTTATGAAAAAGCTACTCTTCTTCGCAATTTTTATTTCGGTTGGAATGAATGCGTTCGCACAAACCGATTTACTTCCTCATTTATTGAAACTTCAGGGCAACTGGGTGGGTCTAACCGGAAGAGAAGAATGGACGAAGGTAGAAGATGAAATGGTTATTGAAGGCATTTCATTTTACAATGTAAGTTTTGAAGAGTACGGCACTAACGAATTACCGAACGAACATTCGGTAATTGTTTACGACAACGACCATTGGGTTTATATTGCCACTCCTTTAGAAGCAGACAAAAGCACAACATTCACATGTACCAAAGCTTCTTCAACGGAATGGATTTTTGAAAATCCACAGCACGACTTCCCGAAGCGAATCATTTATCGCTTCCTTTCAGACGAGCAATTGGAAACGACTATCGACGCGGGCCCCGGTTCTGATCCGAAGGACGTGAAGGTCTGGAAGTATTGGAAGAAGAAGATCTAGACTTCTTCGAAGTATAAGGCACTTTGCCGTTAGCATTTGTCCCTACCTCTCTTCTAACTTCACGCGGTTCATCGCGCTCCACATTGTCTTCCCATCTCTTATCTTCTCTTCCCCCTTCTTCTCCTCTCTTATCTTCTCTATATCCTTTGCTTTCTTGATTCCCAAAAGAATCTCCAATGCGTCTATTCGGAACTGGAAGCTTCTTCGCGGTGTATGGCTTGCGCACATCGTCGGTTGGCTTGTCTTTCCAATTTTCAATATCGCGTGGTGTTGGCTTTTGACCGTCGGTCAACAACTTCACACCGAACTTCATTAAGTCTACTTTTTCTTGCTTGTACAACAAACCAGCAGCTTTCTTAAAGGTCTTCTTCGACATGCGAAGACGAATTTTAATTTCATCGGGATCACTGTCGTCATTTAAACGAATGTAACCGCCGTTGTTTTCCAAGAACTCGAGCAAACGCGCAGCAGCATCTTCAATCAGATCAACACCTTCCTTCTGCATGCTCACAACAACATCTTTCCCTTCAATCTTACGCACGTATCCTTTCACTTTATCGCCTTCAGAGACGCGACTCATTATTTCCTGTTGGAAGATGATACCTTGGTACTTTCCATTCACAATTACCTTTCTTCCAACTTCCAACTTTTCGAAAATGGTCATTTCAATTTCATCACCGCGTTTGAAGTCTGGAATTTCTTTCAGGTGATTGAAAATTTTCGTTGTCCCGAAAAGTCTATGGTTAGCAGAATCGTAGCAAAGCATGATAAGCGCTTTGCGATTCGTAAGAAGCTCTTGTCTTTGCTCTCTCTTTGGAATGAGGACATCGCGTCCCACTCCGATATTGATGAACGCACCTAAATCGTTTGAATTTAGAATGGTGAACATGCCCATTTCGCCTACCTGAATTTCAGGAATGCGGGTTGTTGCTTCTAATTCTTTTCTATCGTTGAAGTAGCTGAAAATCTTCAGCGTTTGTCCCAATACAACACCTTTAGTATCAATTTTATTTAAAGGAATTTCTTCGTGGTCGTTTCCAACAAAAACTCCTTCTTCGTTAATAGAAGTGACCATTAACTCTTGAATGGCGCCCGGACGCAAATAATCTGTCATAATGCAAAGTAAGCGCAGAACGGCTGAATTCAAGGCGTTTTGGCTATTTAGTTTTCAGACTTCGCTTGTTCGTCTTACATTTGAGGTATTAACCTTAAGCCATGAAATCGTTTTTACTCACCGCCTCTTTTGCAATTTTAGCTGTATTGAATAGCCAAGCGCAATGCACTGCTGGAGAGACTTCTGTGACATTTGTTATGCATACAGATGCCTGGGCTTACGAGAATTACTGGCAATTGAACTTAGACGGCACGGGGTGCAATCCCGCACCAATTGCAGAAGGTGCGAACTTGAATGTAGGCTGCGCCGGGACCGAATCTGATAACAATCCGAATGGATATGCAAATAGCACGGTCATAACGGAAGGACCTTTTTGCCTAACGAACAACACCGCATACGAACTGATTTACGTCGACTCTTACGGAGACGGCGGATTGGTGATTGAAGTTTTTGAAAACGGAGCGCTTACCCATGTTTATTCAGGCGGTGGTGGTGGTAACACATGGACGTTCACGATTGGAGTAAGCACTGCTCCAGTTTATGACAGTCCTTGCAGTGCGCTGGAAATTACAGCAGATGGCTCTTCATTAATGTTGAACAACACAGACGCCATTGCGGGATTCGGTGAAATTGCTCCTGCCGGGGTTGATTGCGGTGTATACGGATTTTGGTGTGAAGGAAATTCAACCAATTCCATCTGGGCGAAGTTCATTCCTACAACCAATTCAACTTCATTTGAAGTGACCACATGCAATCCAGGAACTTCCATTGACACACAGATTGCCATATACAAAGTGACAGACTGTTCGGACTTCTCAACGTTTGAATTGGTTAGTTCGAACGACGATATGTTGGGTGGATGTTCTGCTGGCGATCTTTATGCTTCGCAAACCTTCACATCTTGTTTGGAGGCTGGCCAATTGTATTTGATTCAAATCGACGGTTGGGAAGGCTCAGTGGGAGATATTGAATTGTCGGTGCACACATACAGCAGCTCTATTTCATGGGACGCTCTTGTTAATGGAATCTCTTGTCCACTTGACAAAGGAGAAACAGGAGATGGAGACGTTTATCCATATAGCATTGGTGCGGGTGCAAACTTCACTTCGGTTTGGAGCGGTCCGAATGGATTTTCGTCTACAGATCACTACATTCAAAATGTAGATCCAGGAACATACACATTAACTGCAACAACAGCATGCGGTCAGACTTACACGCAATCCTACGACATCGTTCAACCTGAACCGTGGATGGTTACGACCAACATAATTCTTCCAAGCTGCGACGTGAATAACGACGCCTCAATTGAAGTGAATGTTGCTGGTGCTACTGCACCGTACATTTTCACTTGGAACGATGAGTCTGGCACACCTGTAGGCACTGAAAACCCATTAACTGGAGTTGGATTGGGAACTTATAATATGGTCATTACCGATGAGAATTCATGCACCTATCCCTACTCATTTACAATTACCGATTGCGTTGGCATTGAAGAAATGGAAGTAGCTTCTTTAAATGTTTTCCCGAATCCATCTAACGGATCTTTCACCATCAATCATGATGTTCTGAAAAACGCATCGTGGAGTATGCATGACATCTCTGGGAAATTAATTCATTCGGAAAGAATCGCATCGGGAAGCACATCCACTTTCGTGAATGTAAACATCCCTTCGGGAGTCTATTCTTTGCGCATTATTGCTGAAGATATGCAGCTTCAGAAGAGTGTTGTAATTAAGTAAAACCAACGGTTTTCAACACATTTATTTTCGTTTTTCAACTCGTTTCCGAATAAGGAAATCTTTCCACTTTCACCCTTCGTGTTGAAATTTGTTTCAACAAATAATAGTTTCCTTATAAGGAATTACTATTTTAGCAAAATGAAACAAAATGCAATCAAGATTCAACGTAAAATTCTTAGACAATGTATCGGAAGAGTTAGGCTTAATCCCAGAGAAAGCGAGGGAAAAGATTCTCTACAATGTATTGAAATCAACAAAAGTCATTGATTCGGAATTACTAAAAAAGCTAACCATCAACATTTGGGAATTCCGAACGCTTTATTCGAACACCTATTACAGACTTCTAGCTTTTTGGGATAGTCCAAACTCGATAATAATTATTTGCACTCTATTTATTAAAACCACTCAAAAAACTCCACAACATGAAATCCAAAAAGCCGAAAACCTCAGAAGTCAATACTTCGAAGAAAAAAATGAAACTGGTAACCCTTGAAGAAACTTTAGACCGTTATATCGGGACGAAAGAAACGGCGAAACGCAAACAGTTCGAAGAAGACTTGAGATTAGACCTCTTGGGCAGCTCTATACGTTCACTACGCGAGGAACAAAACCTCAGTCAAGAGGAATTAGGAAATCTAATTGGTGTGAAAAAAGCTCAAATTTCAAAACTTGAAAACAACTTCACAGATGTCCGTGTCGGAACCCTTCTAAGAGTTTTCAAAGCGTTAAAAAAAGAAATAAAAATCTCCTTCGTGTAATTACAGACTCTGGAGCTTTTCTTTCAACTCTTCAACTTGCTGTGGGGTAACATTTCTGTGAAATACAAATCGAAGCCATACCGGTCCGAAAGGGAAACACTTGATTCCCAAAGGAGTCAATTTCTCTATCATCTCTGCTGAAGAGTTGCTTGCTGGTCTCCAAATAACAATATTCGTTTCAACCGGCATAATCTCCGCGCAATAATCAACCGAACTCAAAACATTTCCAATGGCTTTCGCATGGGCATGATCTTCGTGCAAACGGAATCGCTCCACTTTCATGGCGTGCAACCCGGCTGCTGCAAGGAATCCCGCCTGACGCATTCCCCCGCCCATACTCTTCCTACGACGACGTGCCTTCAAGATAAATTCTTTCGATCCTACCAAGAAGCTTCCTACTGGCGCTGAAAGTCCTTTGCTCAAACAAACGCTGATTGAATCGTATGCCTTCGCATATTCAGCGGGAGTCATCTTTGTTTCTTCCAAAGCGTTGAATAATCGCGCACCATCACAGTGCAACGCCATGCCATTCGCCTTGCACACTTCTTGAATTTTCAAAATTTCATTGAAATCCCAAATGGCTCCTCCCCCTTTGTTCACGGTATCTTCCGTGCATACCAACGACGTGTTCGGCAAGTGCACATCGGCTCTATTGTTGATATTTGCTTTTACTTGCTCGGCGGTGAACATACCGCGCGGACCTTCAATCAAACGAACAGAGCTTCCACTGTTCAATGCAATTCCTCCGCCTTCATAAATATAAATGTGCGCCAGGTTGCTGCAAATCACTTCGTCTCCCGGACGCGTATGCACGTTAATCGCAATTTGATTCGACTGCGTGCCGCTGGTGCAAAACAAAGCAGCCTCCATTCCGAAAAGCTCTGCTGCATAGGCTTCCAATTCATTCACCGTTGGATCTTCCCCAAAGACATCGTCGCCCACTTGCGCTTCAAACATTGCCTTTCTCATTTCCTCTGAAGGAAGAGTGAAGGTGTCGCTGCGTAAATCAATTATATTCGCCATAGATGAATTCATTTTTCAATTCGAACAAAATTAATCGGAATAACGCTATTCCAATTTTTCTTTGTCTTGCATTTTCGCTTGTCTTTTCGAATGTTGTTTCCGCACAGCAATGGGGGTATGTGGTGTTCAAGGACAAAGGACTTCACGACGATTCATTTCAGAATAACTTCTCTGCAGCTTCCACCGAACGAAGATTCCTTCAAAACATTCCGTGGGATGAACGCGATGTTCCTGTGAATGAAGAATACATTTCCATCATTGAACAATATTCCGACAGCGTCTTTGGCACAAGCCGATGGTTAAACGCTGAGGTAATTCGAGCTACTGAAGAGAATTGGCACCAGATTGCAAATCTTCCATTCGTTCGCGAGATTGAATTTCTGCAAGAGCAATCTATACTTGCCGCTGAATTTCCGAAAACAAATTACCTTCCTTCTTCAGCGTTTGACTTTGAAATTAAAGACGCAAAAAGTCAACTAAACCTTCTTGAACCCAAACAATTCAGTGAACACGCTCTATTCGGAAAAAACACAATCATAGCTGTATTCGATGCCGGATTCACAGATGCCGATTATGCCGATCAACTCGAACATTTATTCAAGAATGGACAAATCATTGAA
>JBILTL010000185.1:0-2705 GCA_044371535.1 Flavobacteriales bacterium
CTCGCAAGAGAAACGAGAAGAGCATGGCTGAGAAGTTAGCTAACGAAATCGTTGCTGCGTCAAAGGGTGAAGGTTCAGCTTTCAAAAAGAAAGAAGACGTTCACAGAATGGCTGAAGCAAACAAAGCATTCTCACATTTCCGTTTCTAATTAAGTTAAAGAAAAAAGCATGTCACGCGACCTTTTATATACAAGAAATATCGGAATTGCTGCCCACATTGATGCGGGTAAGACAACCACTACTGAGCGTATCCTTTATTATGCTGGTGTAAACCACAAGATTGGAGAAGTTCACGATGGTGCGGCTACAATGGACTGGATGGCGCAGGAGCAGGAGCGTGGAATTACTATCACTTCAGCTGCTACCACTGTTAGTTGGACATACCGTAACCAACCTTATCACATTAACATCATTGATACTCCAGGTCACGTAGACTTTACCGTAGAGGTAAATCGTTCATTGCGTGTATTGGATGGTTTGGTGTTCTTGTTCTCTGCTGTTGATGGTGTTGAACCACAATCAGAGACAAACTGGCGTTTAGCGAACAACTACAATGTTGCTCGTATTGGTTTCGTTAACAAAATGGACCGTCAGGGTGCTGACTTCTTAAACGTTGTTAAGCAAGTAAAAGAAATGTTAGGTAGTAATGCAGTTCCATTGCAATTACCTATCGGTGCTGAAGATGATTTCAAAGGTGTAGTTGATTTGATCAACTTCCGTGGAATGATATGGAATGAGCATGACAAAGGAATGACTTACCAAGAGGTTGAAATTCCTGCGGAAATGATGGATGAAGCTTTAGAGTATCGTGAGAAACTTCTTGAAGCAGTAGCTGAATACGATGAGTCTTTGATGGAGAAATTCTTCGAAGATCCGAACAGCATGACTGAGCGTGAGATTCTTGACGCTCTTCGTAAAGCGGTTATCGATATGAAGATTGTTCCAATGGTTTGTGGTTCTTCTTTCAAAAACAAAGGAGTGCAAACAATGTTGGATTTGGTTATGGAATTAATGCCATCACCTCTTGACAA
This sequence comes from Flavobacteriales bacterium, assembly GCA_044371535.1. GTDB lineage: Bacteria > Bacteroidota > Bacteroidia > Flavobacteriales_D > Sanyastnellaceae > CAIZGX01. The sequence goes on from JBILTL010000185.1 coordinate 1,032, forward strand.
GCAAAGTATCACAGGTACACACCCTGATACTGGAGAGGAGCTTAGCCGCAAGCCATCAATGGATGAGCCGTTTGCAGGTTTAGCATTTAAAATTGCAACTGACCCATTCGTTGGACGCCTTGCATTTACTCGTGCTTACAGTGGTAAATTAGATGCTGGTTCATACGTATTGAATGCGCGTAGCGGAAACAAAGAGCGTATCTCTCGCATCTTCCAAATGCACGCTAACAAGCAAAACCCAATTGAAGTTTTAGGTGCTGGAGATATCGGTGCAGTAGTAGGATTTAAAGATATTAAGACAGGAGATACGTTGTGTGACGAAAAGCACCCAATTGTTCTTGAATCTATGGTATTCCCTGAGCCTGTAATCGGTTTGGCAATTGAGCCTAAGACGCAAGCAGATAGTGATAAGTTAGGTATGGCTTTGGCTAAATTAGCTGAGGAAGATCCAACATTCCGTGTAAGAACTGACGAAGAGACTGGTCAAACTGTTATCTCTGGTATGGGTGAATTGCACTTGGAAATTATCATCGATCGTCTTCGTCGTGAGTTTAAGGTTGAGTGTAACCAAGGTGCACCTCAAGTATCTTACAAAGAAGCTATCACAGCTGCTTCAAACCATAGAGAGGTATACAAGAAACAATCAGGTGGTCGTGGTAAATTCGCTGATATTGTTATCAATATCGGACCGAACGACGATGCAGAGAAAACCGGATTGGTATTCATCAACAATATCAAAGGTGGTAACATTCCTCGTGAATTTATTCCTTCTATTGAAAAAGGATTTAAAGAAGCTATGATCAACGGTGTATTGGCAGGATACAACATCGATTCAATGAAAGTTGAATTGAATGACGGATCTTTCCACGCGGTTGACTCGGATGCACTTTCTTTCGAATTGTGTGCTAAGATGGCGTTCCGTGAGGCTGCTCCTAAGTGTAAGCCAATCATCCTTGAGCCAATCATGAAACTTGAAATCGTTACTCCATCAGAAAACATGGGTGATGTTATCGGTGACTTGAATAAGCGTCGCGGTATGATCGAAGGTACAAGTGAGCGTAGCGGAGCAACAGTAATTAGTGGTAAAGTTCCCTTGTCTGAAATGTTCGGATATGTTACTGATCTTCGTACAATTACTTCGGGACGTGCAACTTCTTCAATGGAATTCAACAACTACGCACCAGCTCCAAACAACGTAGCTGAAGTAGTAATAGCAAAAGCAAAAGGCAAAAACGCATAATATATAGAACCTAGATGGCTCAAAAGATTAGAATCAAATTAAAGTCCTACGATCACAACTTAGTAGACAAGTCTGCTGAGAAAATTGTGAAGACTGTGAAGTCTACCGGGGCTGTTGTAAACGGACCAATTCCGTTGCCAACACACAAGCGCATTTACACTGTACTTCGTTCACCACACGTGAACAAGAAGGCACGTGAACAGTTCGAGTTGAACTCGTACAAGCGTTTGCTAGACATTTACAGTTCTTCATCGAAAACTGTAGATGCATTAATGAAGCTAGAATTGCCTAGCGGAGTAGAAGTAGAAATCAAAGTTTAACAATTAAATACACAGACACATGCCAGGCATAATTGGTAAAAAAATCGGTATGACTAGCGTCTACAGTGCCGCTGGGAAAAACATCCCATGCACAGTGATAGAAGCTGGTCCATG
>JBILTL010000012.1:0-32262 GCA_044371535.1 Flavobacteriales bacterium
CACTCAGAAGGAAAGCCCAATGTTTTGCTGGAAGGAATGAGTCGCGGACTAATTCCAATAGCAACAAATGTTGGTGCTGTAGAAGAATTAATAAATAGTTCTAACGGATTCCTTCTTGAACCGAAAAACATACCTTCCATTCAAGAAACTGTTGAACGATCATTGTCTTTGGAAATCTCTGAGCTAGACCTACTTTCAACGAAGACAATTGAAATAATAAAATCAAATTTTACCTGGTCCCAAATAATAGGGCAAACCATAGAAAAGTTTCAGCGCGTGATTGAAAAGTCTTAAATTCACCCCAAAGAATTTTTTGGTGAAGAAGGAGTATTTCAAAGGATTGGATAGTTTGCGTTTTTTCGCTGCTTTAGCGGTCTTCTTCACGCATGTCGAATTAATTAAAAAATTCACTGGTTTTGGCAGTCATTGGATAGATCCAGAAGAAAGAATTACCAAGTTTACTGTCTTTCAATCTGTGATGTCAAAGGAGATTGATCCTCTTTCGCCATTAATCGCTTACAGCAGTGCGTTGGGCGTAGTGTTCTTTTTCGTGCTAAGTGGATTCCTAATCACCTATTTACTTTTGAGAGAAAGAGATACAAACAACACCATTCAAATCGGGAAATTCTATTTACGTAGAGCCTTCCGCATTTGGCCCTTGTACTATCTCATCTTCATTCTTGGTTTTTTCGTTCTTCCCTACCTCGATTTTTTCGCGGTACCTGGACAAGATGTTTTCTTCCACCAGAACTTTTGGGGGAACCTTTTGCTTTACGCGTTCTTCATGCCGAACCTAGCCTTTTCAATCTATACCACCGCCGTTCCAAACATTGGTCAATCATGGTCCATTGGTGTTGAAGAGCAATTCTACCTCTTGTGGCCCTTGCTAATTCGCAAAAGCAAAAACGTACTTAAATCTATTCTCTGGATTGCAGGTGTTATCATTGCTTTGAAAGGTGTTTTACTTCTTTCTTTCCCATTTATCAAACTAGAGGCGCTAGTTGTCTTTAAAAAGTTTTTAGCCATGTCTAAACTCGAATGCATGGCATTAGGAGGATTCGGTGCTTACGTCTTCTTCAACAAAAAAGAATCAATTCTTCGCTTGATATTCAAACCTTTTGCGCAAGTGTTAGCCATCGCTATGATTCCTATTCTCATCTATTTCATACCAATGGCGTTAGAAGATATGCTTCATTTGCTGTTTTCGATTTCCTTTTTAATTATCATATTGAATGTAGCTGGAAATGAAAAGTCGTTTTTCAGGTTTGAGAACCCCATTTTACAATACCTCGGAAGAATCTCCTACGGGTTCTATATGTTCCACGTTATGTGCATAGTTTTCACCATTCATACCCTTGATAAATACATTGGTTTGAACAACGACATTACAACAACCCAGCACATCCTTTTGTACGGCATTTCATTTTTGCTCACGGTGGCTGTATCTTCGTTGAGTTATCATATTTTTGAGAAAGCATTCATTCGTCTGAAAGACAAATACGCTCAACCCAAACTAACAACCGAAATAACCACAAAAGATGTTTAGATGGTTTACTGTAATATCCATTTTCATTACCATCTTTATTTCGTCGTACGTCTTTTTCAAAGAGCCCTTTGAAGCATATGTAAGTTATCTCGCTTTCGTTATTTTCTTTCCGATTTTCTTCACCAAGTTCGGATTGCCTCGTTGGCCCGTCTTGTTGTTCTTTCCATTACTTTTTTCTGGAATTGTAAACGTAGCAGCCGGACAGAATTCGTCAACCATGTTCACCAAAATTTTTGTTGGCTTCTTCGCTTCAGTGCTTTTCTATCACTACGTTATCCAAGTATTCCATTTCAAATTGAAAGAACTCTTCAAGTACTACATGACAGGTGCGTTCATTGTTTCCTTAATCGGTATTTTTCAGTTGCTTTCTTACTTCGTAGGTTTTACTCCCGGTTACAATTACACATGGCTGTTTAACAAATGGAGTTTTACAGAAGGCGGGGTAGGAATACGGTTAAACTCTGTTTTTTCCGAGCCGTCAAATTTCGCGCTAGTAATTGCTCCCGCATTTTTTGTCTCATTGCACAATGTGTGGACAAAAAAAACACTATTTATTATTAGATGGCAAAGCATTATCATTATTCTAGCCTACATCCTTACTTTTTCTAGCGTAGGTATTATTGGTATTTTCTTATGTATCATTTTTTTCCTTATTAACCTTGGGGTTCTAAAATACTCAATTATTTTCGTTCCAATTCTGACATTTTCATTTGATTTCGCATATGAAAGCATACCTGAGTTCAGAGAACGATTAGATGGAACATTCATTATGTTCGAAACGAAGAATTACAAAAGCTATGACATTCACGGTTCAAGTTTCGTACTGTACAACAACTATCACATTGCACTCGAAAACTTCAAACTTCACCCTTTATTCGGGACAGGCCTTGGTTCACACCCTGTAGCATTTGATAAATACTCCCTAACCAATCTTACAGGTGCGGTGGATATTGAGTTCAATAAGATGGACGCAAACTCAATGGCTCTTCGACTCATGTCGGAGACAGGACTCTACGGGTTGTTCGTGATGTTCTTCATCTTGTTCAAGTGCTGGATATTCAAACAGCGCGCTGCTTCTGAAGAACATTGGGTCATGTCGAATGGATTAGCACTAATTATTATTCTTTACCTCGCGAGACAAGGGCACTATTTCCTGAATGGATTTCCATTCTTCCTATGGATGTATTTCTACTTAGCGAAAGACAACAAAATTGAGCGTGCGTTACAGGAAGAAGCCAAAGCCAAGTTAGAAGCTGCCGCATGAACATTCTGATTCTATATCGAGAATTGGCCGGTTACACGGTTGAATGCCTAAACAAGTTGGCAGCTCAACACAGGCTACTTGTGATTCACTACCCGATAAACAAAGAAGCTCCTTTCAATTTTCAATTCAATTCTTCTATTCGGCTTGCAACGAAATCAGAGGTAACGATCCAGAATATTTCAGATTTCCAGCCTGCGTTTGTTCTATGCAGCGGTTGGGGCGACAAGGAATATCTCGAATGGTTGAAAGAACTGAAAAGGCCTACTGCGCTTGCCTTTGATACAACCTGGATTTCATCCATGAAATTCATAGTTGGAAGTTTATATTTCAAGTTTAAATACAAAAAAAACTTTCAATACGCCTTTATTCCTGGAAAGGCACAAATGAAAACCGCAAGAAAATTGGGGTTTACAAGTAAACAAACATTCAATGGTTTTTATACCTGTGAAGATACCTTTCGACTTAATCGAACTGAACTAAGACAAGGCAAAGAACTGTGGTGTGTAGCTAGATATATCCCGGTTAAAAACATATACTTTCTCTGCGAAACCTTTCTTTCTATTCCACCGAATGAACGTTCGGGATGGAAATTGAACATAGCCGGGACAGGTGAATTATTTTCCAAACGAATTGAAAGTGAAGACATCATTCATCACGGATTCCTTCAACCCAACGACCTAAGCAAAAAACTTGAAAACGCCACAGCTTTTGTATTGCCAAGTCTTTACGAACCGTGGGGAGTTGTAGTGCATGAGATGGCTTCATTGGGAAAACCTTTGATGCTTTCAAATGCAGTTGGAGCCAAGGAAGATTTGCTAGATGACGGAATCAATGGATATTCATTCGACCCCTATTCTTCTTCAGATTTGAAAAAGATTCTTATTAAACTGTTTCAATCAAAAGAAGAGGAATTGCAATCCATGGGAAAAAGAAGTTCCGAAATGGCATCTGCATTCTCCTCAGATTACTGGGTAAGTCAATTCACTAAAATGCTCGAGCAATCATGTGCGGAATAAGTGCCATTATTCAATACAAAAGTGAACTTCCCGTTCGGGAAGTGCTTCAGCGCATGAACAACAAAATGGCTCATCGCGGTCCAGATGCCGATGGTCATTATGTTAATGAAAACATTGGACTAGGGCATCGAAGACTTTCCATTATCGATACCGTACAATCTGCGAATCAACCGATGCATTCTTCCAACAAAAATTGGGTGATTGCATTCAACGGAGAGATTTACAATTACGTTGAATTGAAAGACAACGAGCTTCAAGATGTGCATTTTCAAACAGAAAGTGACACGGAAGTTATTCTTGAACTTTTCGATAAATTCGGCACTGATGCCATTTCTAAATTGAAAGGCATGTTCGCGTTTGTGCTTCATCACATTCCAACCAACGAAACGTATGTTGTTCGAGACAGATACGGGATGAAGCCTTTGTACTATTCCATTCAACAACAAGGATGCATAGTAGCCTCTGAATTAAGAGCGCTTCTAGCGAGTGACCTCGTTCCAAGAAAACTCAATCGCACAGCACTTGAAGAATACATTGAAACGCAAACCGTCTGTGCTCCGAATACATTGATTGAAAAAGTGCAGTTGCTGGAAGCAGGACACTTTCTGCATTTCAAACAAAATGAAATTTCGAAACATTGCTACTACCGTTTGTTAAGCGATACGAGCTACGAACTTTCTGATAAGAAATCAGCGCAAGAACTATTACGCACAACCATGAAAGAATCGGTTGAGCAACACATGCGAGCAGATGTTCCTTTTGGCGCATTTTTAAGTGGTGGAATCGATTCAAGTTTATTGGTTGGATTAATGTCAGAAGTTCGAAGCGAAAAGATAAATACGTTTCAAATTTCTTTCGAAGAAGAGGCCTTCGACGAAAGGAAATACGCCCAACTAGTTGCGAAGAAATTCAGCACCAATCACCATGAGATTAATCTGAGCGCAAGCGAATTTTTAAAAGACATACCTTCAGCTATTGCTGCAATAGATTTTCCGAGTGGCGATGGACCGAACACCTACGCAGTTTCGAAAGCCGCGAAAGAAGCGGGAATTACGGTAGCTATTTCCGGATTAGGCGGAGATGAATTGTTCGCGGGTTACCCCGTGTTTCAATACATGACAAGTATTGAAAAATCATTCATTTTAAAACTCTCCTATCCACTTAGAAAATCGGTTTCACTCCTACTCTCTACCTTTAGCGCCAATCGTTCCCTTAGAAAAAAAGCTGAATTACTTGGACTGAAACAAGCGGATCTCGCGCATGCGTTTCCGCTCGTTCGAAAAGTTTGGAACGCCAATGAATTGTTAACACGTAAAACCAAGCACTTCGAAATTGAGAAGAATTTCAAATTCATTTTTGAAAAAAACGCACCTCTTCTAAACCGTGTCTCTGCCGCTGAGATTGAATCATACATGCAACATGTTTTACTTCGCGACAGTGATCAAATGAGTATGGCCCACTCGCTTGAAATCCGTGTTCCCTTTCTCGATCACAAGGTCGTTGAACTAGCAACACATCTTTCTAATGATTTGAAGTACCCCTCTTCACCGAAAAAATTTCTTACGGAAACTTTTGCAGATATTCTTCCAAATGAAGTCGTGAACCGAAAGAAAATGGGATTCAAGCTACCTTGGAGTGTCTGGATGAAAAACGAATTGAAAGAGTTTACTGAGGTTGGATTTCAAGAACTGTACAATCAAGAAATCGTGCATGAGAAAGTTCTGAAAAACGCTTGGAATAAATTTTTAAACGACAATGAAGAAAAGTCCTTCATTTCATTTTGGCATTTATCGGTATTGGGGCATTGGATGAAGAATAATCAAATTACTCTCGAACAATGAAAATACTGGTATTCACCGATTGGTTTTTTCCAGGGTCACAAGCGGGAGGTCCCATTCAATCGTTGATATCGTTAATGAAATTCAGTGCAGATTCGTTCTACGTCGTAACGAGAAACACCGACTTAAACAGTACAATCCCCTATTCAACCATAGAATCAGATTCTTGGCAAAAGAGCTTTCAAGAAAACATTCACATTTACTATCTGAATGAAAATTCATTGACCGAAAATTTCATCTTAAAAATTTACAACGAGCTCCAACCTGATCGCATTTATTTGAACTCGATGTGGTCTCCGAAATTCACGCTTAACCCGTTAAGTGTCGGTAAGAAAATGGGGTGGTCAGAAAAAATTCTTCTTGCTCCTCGAGGCATGTTAAAGCCAGCAGCCTTCAAACAAAAAGGATTCAAGAAAAAGCTTTTCTTATTGTTTGCAAAAGCTAACAATACTTACGGGAAGATTTGTTGGCATGCCACCAGTGAAATTGAGCGTGAAGAAATTCTTCGGTTGTTTCCGAAAGCAAACATTCGCATTGCTCCTAATATTTCAAACTCGACCATTACCGAGGTAAAAAAAGAACTTACATCACCCTTCAGAATTTTAACGTTGGGTAGAATTAGTCCAGAAAAAGGCTACTTCGAAGCCATTGAAGCCATTCGCAGATGGAATCCAGCACAGATTGTCCATTGGGATATCGTTGGACTCAAAGAGAATGCTGAAGTCGTGAATACAATACTCGATGCTGTAAAAGATCTTCCTTCGGTAAAAATTGAAATGCACGGACATAAAAATCAAGATGAGTTAAAGGCATATTTTGAAAACGCCCATCTCTTTTTCTTGCCTTCCCGTGGTGAAAATTACGGACACGCAATAGCGGAAGCTCTTTGCCATGGAGTTCCGGTTATCATTTCCGATCAAACACCTTGGAAAAATCTTGAAGAATCCAATGCGGGAATATCCTCTTCGCTCAATCCAATGGAGTTTGTCAAATCACTCGATTTTTTTCTGGGTTTAACCAAAGAAGAATATCAACGTTGGACTGAAGGCGCCTTAAAATATGCGTCGCAACACATAAACTCCCCCGAAACCCTTGCTTTGAATAGAGCTCTCTTCAGCTAATTCCCCTTCCGAAAGACCATGTGAAACATCTGTTTCAAGATTCTGCGAAAGGTCTTGCGAAGCACCTTGTGAAACACCTTTCGAAGTATCTTGTAAAGTATCTTGCGAAGCATCTTGTGTAAAACCTAGAATAATCGTTACTTTGCCTCACACAATCCCACAATGAACTTAGTTGTACTTTCTCGAAACGCAAAGCTTTATAGCACGAAGCGGCTGGTTGAAGCCGCTCAGAAAAGAGGCCACGAAATCCGCGTTATCGATCACTCGAAATGCGACTTAGTTATTGAAAAGAAAAAGCCGAAAGTGCTTTATCGCGGTGAAGAAATCGTTGGCGTTAACGCCGTAATTCCACGTATTGGTGCATCTGTTACTTTCTATGGAACAGCTGTGGTTCGCCAGTTTGAAATGATGAACGTGTTCACCGCAGTGGAATCGCAAGCTTTGGTTCGTTCACGCGACAAACTGCGCAGTCTTCAGATTCTTTCTCGTGCTGGCTTAGGTCTTCCGAAAACAGTATTCACCAACTATTCCAAAGACGTTGAACGTACCTTGAAGGAAGTAGGCGGAGCACCTGTCATCATTAAACTTCTGGAAGGAACTCAAGGTTTAGGAGTTGTGCTTGCTGAAAACAAAAAAGCTGCGGTTTCCGTTATCGAGGCATTCAACGGTTTGAAAGCTCGCGTAATTGTTCAAGAGTTTATTAAAGAATCTCGTGGGGAAGACATTCGTGCATTCGTGGTAGATGGGCACGTAGTTGGCGCAATGGTGCGCACAGCAAAGGAAGGAGAATTCCGAAGCAATCTTCACAGAGGGGGCTCGGCGAAAGTCATTGAGCTAACTCCGGAAGAAGAAATCGCAGCAATCAAAGCAGCCAACGCTATGAAGCTTGGTATTGCTGGGGTTGATATGCTTCGCAGCGATAGAGGCCCGCTAATTATTGAAGTAAACTCTTCTCCAGGCCTTGAGGGAATTGAATCTGCAACGGGTGTCGATATTGCAGGACAAATCATCAAGTATATTGAAAAGAACGTGTAAATAGTTCTGCTTGTTTGTGAGCGCTTCGGTGTAAATTGCGGAAAAATTTTACCATGCGTTTCGGAACCAAAGCCATTCACGCGGGACAAGAGCCCGATCCAACAACAGGAGCCATCATGACTCCTATCTATCAAACTTCAACTTACGTTCAGGAGTCTCCGGGTGTTCACAAAGGCTATGCCTATGCACGCGGAAAAAATCCAACTCGCGTTGCGCTTGAGCGTTGTTTGGCTGAATTGGAAAACGCAAAACATGGACTGTGTTTTTCAAGCGGAATGGGCGCTGCAGACGCTATCATTAAACTTCTTGTGCCAGGCGACGAAGTCATTGCAACCGATGATTTGTATGGTGGAAGCTACCGCATGTTCACGAAAGTTTTTGCGAAATATGGAATCGTATTTCACTTCGTAGACATGCACGATTTCGATGCACTTGAAAGAACAGTTAACGCAAAGACAAAAATGTTATGGGTGGAAACTCCAACCAACCCCATGATGAAAATCATAGACATTGAACGCTGCGTAGAATTTGCAAAAAAGCATAATTTGATTTCTGTCATAGACAACACTTTCGCTTCGCCATACCTTCAAAATCCGTTAGAGATGAATGCGGATATTGTTATGCACAGCGCTACAAAATATTTAAACGGACACAGCGATGTTGTGATGGGCGCTTTATGCACCAACGACGACAACCTCTATGAGCAATTGGCATTTATTGCGAATTCATGCGGTGCTACCCCTGGTCCACAAGACAGCTTCTTGGTATTGCGCGGTTTGAAAACATTGCATGTTCGTATGGAAAGACATTGTGCAAACGGTGTTGTCGTTGCAAACTTCTTGGCGAATCATCCAAAAGTAGAAAAGGTTTACTGGCCTGGTTTCCCTTCGCATCCGAACCATGAAGTTGCTAAAAAACAAATGCGTGATTTCGGTGGAATGATTTCATTCAGCTTAAAAGGTGATCGTTTCGAAGACGCTTCTACCCTAGCGCAAAACGTTCATGTATTCTCTTTAGCTGAATCTCTTGGTGGAGTGGAATCATTGCTTGGTCACCCTGCCTCTATGACACACTCTTCAATTCCAAAAGCGGAAAGAGAAAAAAGTGGAATTACTGATTCATTGTTGAGATTAAGCGTTGGAATTGAAGACGCAGAAGACTTGATTGAAGATTTAACAAATGCATTAAATGCAATCTAATATGAGCAAGAAAAACGTTGCCGTTGTTGGGGCAGGATTAGTTGGAAGTTTATGGGCTGTTTATCTCGCGAAGCGCGGTTATTCAGTTTCCGTATTTGATCGTCGTTCAGATATTCGCAACGTGAAAGTTGTTCAAGGAAAAAGTATTAACCTCGCTCTAAGTGATCGCGGTTGGAAAGGCCTTGATGGCGCTGGCATTCGCAAAGAAATTGAAGAAGTTGCTCTTCCAATGAGCGGCAGATTGATGCACGCTATAAACGGTGAATTGACCTACCAGCCCTACGGAAAAGAAGGACAAGCCATCTACAGTGTTTCAAGAGGAATTTTGAATCAAACATTGGTGCGTTGCGCAGCTGAATTCGAAAACGTTTCGCTCAACTTCGAGCACAAATGTGTCGATGTTGAATTGGATACAAACACCGTTGTTTTCGAAGGAAAAAATGGCGAACGTGTTCGTCAACAATACGATCAAATATTCGGAACCGACGGTGCCTTCAGTGCTGTTCGTGCACGCATGACAAAACTCGATCGCAACGAATATTCACAGTCTTATTTAGACCACGGATATAAGGAATTAGAAATTCCTGCAAATGCAGACGGCACGCATCAAATGCGCAAAGACTGTCTTCACATTTGGCCTCGAGGAGAATTCATGATGATTGCACTTCCCAATATCGACGGCAGTTTCACATGTACACTCTTCTTCCCATTTGAAGGGGAAGTTTCCTTTGACAAATTGAAAACAGATCAAGACGTTCTCGATTTCTTTGAAAAATATTTTCCAGATGCGAAAGCAATGATGCCGGAATTGTTGCTCGATTACAACACGAATCCTACTGCAAGTTTGGTGATGACGAAATGCAATCCTTGGAACTATAAAAACCAAGTGGCGCTCATGGGTGATTCGGCGCACGCTATTGTTCCGTTCTACGGACAAGGGATGAATAGCGGGTTTGAAGATTGCAGCGAACTTGATCGCCTCATGACGGAAATGGGAGAAGACCATCCTGATCTTTTAAAGGAATATGGAAAATTGCGCAAACCGAACGGCGATGCTATTTTAGAATTAGCGCTTCGCAATTACATTGAAATGCGCGATTTAACGGCCGACAAAGATTTCCTTCTTCAGAAAAAAATAGAAGGTAGATTCGCGACGAAATATCCTGAAAAATGGATTCCACTTTATTCTCAGGTTACCTTCAGTCACATTCCTTATCACGAAGCCTTAAGCAGCGGAATTCGTCAGAATGAAATCATGAAGGAAGTCATGAACAGACCCGACATTGAAGCCGTTTGGGACAGTGAAGAAATTGAAAACGAAATTCTAAAACGAATTTAAAACTGCATGCGCATTTGCAGCGTGCAATCTGTTTTTCGAAATCCGTTAATCATTGAATTTCCCGAAGAGATGTAATCTCTATCGGTGTAAGTCCATTGCGCAATTCTAAACCAAACGTCTATGTTCCTTCGAACATCGAATTTGAAAATGCCATAAATTCTTGCACCCTTTCCGTAATAAGCCGGAATGCTGTAACTGTAGAGTAAATCGTTCTCGTAGGCATACAAGCGCGCATTCCAGGCGTCGGTTTGAAACAACGCGTAACGAAATGTTACGCTAAATGGAACATTCATCTTCTTCCAAATGATATCTTGAAAAATCAAATAACCCGTTTCATTCGGAAGCCCTTCCTCATTGGTTTTCACAAACTCCAAACGACTGTGTAACTTCAAACTTTCAGTTGGACTGAAAATAAAATTCAATCGTATTTGCTGCGAAAATTTATCTACCGGAAAATCTATACGATTCAAAACACTTCTATCAATCGAGGTTCTGCGAATGCGCATGCGCACGTAGAATTCATGCTTCTTATCGGGCTTGTAATTGAATTGAATGAGATTGTCGCTGAAGCTTGAAGGTGCGGTGACTTGATACTTCAACCAAGGAAATTGAACAACATCTGTGTAGGCGTTCATGCTTATTTTCTTCGTCAATTGAGCCTGAACACTTGCATAGGTTCCCCTCTCATTCGAAGGAAGTATGCTGTTGCCTTCGGCAAGAACATTCGAATAAACAGATTGAAAATCGGTGTCAAAATCGCGAAACAAAAGTGTTGCTGAAACACGCGCATGCAAAGCCGAAGTCATTCCAAATACAGAAGCCGCTGCTCCGTTCGAACTTCTTGAAACTTCTCCGAAAAGCGAAACATTTTGCCACACGCCTTCGGCGTATACTCCCATGACATCTTGATTTCTATCAGCAAATTTTCCTTGTGCATACCAATCGGATTTTGCAGAAATTGAATCGCTGAAACTTCTGTGAACCCCAACGGCTCCGAGCTTCCACATGCCTCGTTGAACCTGTACATTTCCACCATAAATATCTTCGCTCAAAGCATTCTTATTCGCGCGTTCACTCTCGGTTCGATGAAGACCACCTAAAGCAATAGCACTAACCACTTGATTGTCGTCAGACAGCACAGTATCGTTTGTGAAGGTTGCATCGAGTTTTCTTCGAGACACAAAAATTGTAGTGCTTAAAAATTTATTTCCGAAAGTTGCGCCTGCGCCGCGAAAGAAAGAATTCTCATTGACTGAAGAATACGGACGAAGGTTTTGTGCGTTTCGTTTCACTTGAACACTGAAGGAAGACTTGCCGAACGCCATACTGTTCCAGCACGTGAGTCCCTGTCCGAATTGAACTTGGTAATCCCCTATAGCCAATTGCTTCAGCCCTCTCGCTTCCCGAATAAACAGCGAAGCACTTTTAAAATCGGGTCCCATGCGAAGCGGTTCGCCAATATCGTTTTCAAGCGTTAATCCGAATGAAATATTCCTTCGGTATTGAAAACGATATCGTAAATATGTTCCGTATTCACTTCCCAAAAAATTCTTCTTTCCAGTCATTGCATCTGGAATAAACCCAGCTTGTTCTTGCAACGTTCTCTTTGTTCTAAATAACACATCATGCGTTCCCTCTTCCTTCAACCTTCGCAATGAAAAATCAGAAAATCCATCTTCTTCATTCACAAAAACAAAAGGCTGTAACCAACGAACAGTCATCAGATCCATTCCCACAACACTCTGCAATTCAAAGATGCTTTTCAATTTTCCATATTTGGAAATGTGCCTGAACAACGAATTAATTTGAGCATCGCTCAAAACAACCAGGGCTTGCAAGTCCGCTATTTCCGCTGAATTGAGATTGAGTCTGTGTCGAACGAAGTAATTCAAGTCTTCAGTCAAGGAAGAATAATCAATCTCATTTCCTTCTTCCGTTAAACTTGAAATGCTTTCAATACGCTGATCAACCAATTGATCCAACTCGAATTCTTCCGAATGTTGGGCAAACGGACAAACCACCTTCAACCCGAAAAATAAAAAAAACATGCATCTAGTTATTCCTTCCATAAGTAAACGAGATTTGTGGAGTAATACCCAATTGCGGATGAACGGTTGCTGAAACGTCGAGCGAATAATTCTTCAAGCGTGTTCCCACACCCATTGACCACGTTTGCCAATGGGTATTCATTCCCAAACGAAAGGCAAACACTTCAATTGGAAAATACTCCAATCCAAAACTGTAACTCAACGAAGATGTTTGCGAAGTTGAGGAAGACAGTTGCGCAGATAGGCTCACCTGTTCTCCAAATGAATAAGTTGTTCCAAGCCGAAGCGTTGCTGGCAAGTCTTCTGCATTCTTTATGGATTTCATAGGAAGATCGGCTATGGCTGCCCATTTCCAATCTTTTCGAACGTTATACGTAGCGCCTACGTTCATCCAAAAAATGGAAGCAACTCCGTAGCCATTCATTATTCGTGTGGAAGAATATCCGAGGCTTCCAGAGGCACTCAACTTTGGTGAAAATGCAAGAGCATATCCAAGATTCATTCGCTTTCGATTAAACTCGGTATTCCCATAGGATTGGCATACGACCCCCATAACTCCCGTTCCGAAACGCTTCAAAAAAGCTACTCCGGCGTCGTTTATTGCGGAAATTCCGTAGGGTATCTGTCCATAAAAGGAGCAATTCAGTCCCTTCAATTCGGAAAAAACTGATAAGTTATGAAATCCGGCAAAAGCATCGCTTTGCGTAATTGCACTTCCGCTAAGTGCCGCCATTCTTGCGCCCTGTATATATTGAGCATGAATTCGACCGAAAAAACTCAGCGATAAATAGAAGGAAAAAACAAAATATTTCATCTATTTAAGTTAATCCAGAAGAGAAAAACTTTCATATTCCAAGAAGCATTGTATATTTGCACCGCAACATGCGCATGTGGCGTAATTGGTAGCCGCGCCAGACTTAGGATCTGGTGCCGCGAGGCGTGGGGGTTCGAGTCCCTCCATGCGCACTTGAAAAGCGGAGGTCAACCCTCCGCTTTTGTTTTTATCTTTGCACTCTATTTTCAATACCTTCCATGGGCAAATACAGGGAAATCAAAGGATTGTCGCTTCCACAAATAGCGAACGATATACAAGCATACTGGCAAGCGGAGAACATTTTCCAACGCAGTATAACTGAACGCGAAGGCGGACAGCCATTCGTGTTTTTCGAAGGGCCACCTTCTGCGAACGGAATGCCGGGCATTCACCACGTGATGGCGCGTTCCATTAAAGATATCTTTTGTCGTTACCAAACCCTTCGTGGAAAACAAGTTCACCGCAAAGCCGGTTGGGATACACACGGACTTCCGATTGAATTAAGTGTAGAGAAAACTTTAGGCATTAAGAAAGAAGATATTGGTAAAACCATTTCGGTTGAAGAGTACAACAACGCCTGCCGCAAGGAGGTTATGAAGTACACAGACCTTTGGGAAAAGCTTACCAAAGACATGGGTTACTGGGTCGATATGAATGACCCATACGTTACCTATGACAACAAATACATTGAAACGGTTTGGTGGTTGCTTCAACAATTGCACAACAAGAATCTGTTGTACAAGGGCTACACCATTCAACCCTATTCGCCTGCTGCAGGAACCGGATTGAGTTCTCACGAATTGAATCAACCCGGCTGTTACAAAGAAGTGAAAGACACTTCAGCGGTAGCGCAGTTCAAATTGATTGATGCGAATGCAACTCTCAATGTGAATTCAGATCTTCCAATTTATGTTTTAGCCTGGACGACTACTCCTTGGACCTTGCCTTCAAACGTGGCGTTGGCTGTTGGAGAAAAAATAAACTACACCGTTGTTGAATCGCTTACGCCGTTTGGAAACGAGCGTGCTTATTTCATTGTTGCTTCAGCGCTTCGTGAAAAATATTTCCCGGTAGCGAACGGAGAAAACTTTGAAGAGTTCAACGCTGGAGATAAGAAAATCCCGAATAGAACGGTTTCAGAACTAAACGGAAAACAACTTTTAAATCTTCGATACGAGCAATTGCTTCCTTTCGTTCAACCGAACGACGGCGATGCTTTCAAAATTATTGGCGGTGATTTCGTTACCACGGAAGACGGAACGGGTATCGTTCACATTGCACCAAGTTTCGGTGCAGATGACTTCCGCGTAGCGAAACAAAGCGGCATAGGATATCTTACCCTTGTTGATCGCAGAGGTCGCTTCCTTCCTGAAGTACAAGACGGCATATTCTTATTCGGAGAAGAGTTTGTGAAAGAAGCATACTATTCAGATGAAGAAAAAGCAGTTGAACTGGTAAAACAAAAAGCAAGTCTTGGTGGAATAATCAAAGACACCGACAAACTTCAGTATTTGAGTGTTGACGAACGTATTGTTTTGAAACTTCAAACCGAAGGAAAATTATTCAAGAAAGAAAAATACGCGCACAACTATCCACATTGCTGGAGAACAGATAAGCCTGTACTTTACTACCCGTTGGATTCTTGGTTTGTGAAGGTTCCTGAAAAGAGAAATCGTTTAGTGGAATTGAACAACACCATTCAATGGAA
Source organism: Flavobacteriales bacterium (assembly GCA_044371535.1). Classification (GTDB taxonomy): domain Bacteria; phylum Bacteroidota; class Bacteroidia; order Flavobacteriales_D; family Sanyastnellaceae; genus CAIZGX01. The sequence goes on from JBILTL010000012.1 coordinate 14,929, forward strand.
GCCAGAATCTACAGGCACTGGAAGATTTGGCAATTGGTTGGAAAACGCAAACGACTGGAACCTTTCGCGCAGTCGCTTCTGGGGAATTCCACTTCCAATTTGGCGTACCGAAGACGGAACAGAATCAATCTGCATTGGCTCTGTCGAAGAACTTCAAGCTGAATTGAAAAAAAGCGTAGCCGCTGGAATTACAGAAACGAATCCACTTGAAAACTTCGAACCGAACAATCATTCGGTTGAGAACTATAACTTGTTCGATTTACATAAACCATACGTCGATAAAATTGTATTGGTCAGCCCTAGCGGGAAACCGATGCACCGTGAAGCGGACTTAATTGACGTTTGGTTCGACAGTGGCGCTATGCCTTATGCGCAGTGGCACTATCCGTTCGAGAACAAAGAGAAGATCGACAACAACCTTTCCTTCCCTGCTGACTTTATTGCGGAAGGAGTGGATCAGACAAGAGGATGGTTCTACACGTTGCACGCGATTGCAACATTGTGTTTTGATTCTGTTGCTTATAAAAATGTTATTTCAAACGGACTTGTTTTAGACAAGAATGGGAACAAAATGTCGAAGCGATTGGGCAATGCGGTTGATCCGTTTGAAACCCTCGGTAAATATGGTCCCGATGCCACACGTTGGTACATGATCACCAATTCAGATCCGTGGGATAATTTGAAATTCGACACAGAAGGAATTGCTGAAGTTCAACGGACATTCTTTGGAACGCTTTCGAACACCTATTCTTTCTTTGCATTGTACGCAAACATTGATGGTTACGAGGCTTCAAGCAACGACCCTGCTGTTGAAAATCGTCCTGAATTAGACAAGTGGATCATGAGTAAGTTGAATGCGCTTACGCTTGAAGTTGAGAAAAACCTCGACGCATTCGATCCAACTCCTGCAGCTCGTGCTATTGAATCGTTCGTAAACGATCACCTTTCGAATTGGTTCGTGCGTTTAGCTCGAAAGAGATTCTGGCACGGAGAAATGACCGACGACAAACGCTCGGCATACGCTACGCTTCACGCTTGTTTGAAGCAAGTTGCTCAACTTATGAGTCCTTTTGCTCCGTTCTATTCAGACTGGTTATTCCAAAGCTTAAATACGAATAACGAATCGGTTCATCTTTCACATTTGGAAGCTGGAAGTTTCAGAGATGAAAATCTTGAGGCACGCATGGATCTTGCTCAGCGTATTTCAAGTATGGCCCTTTCAATTCGTAAAAAGGAAAATATCAAAGTACGTCAAACACTTGCTGAAATTCGCATTCCCGTTTTAGATGAGACCACACAGTCTCGAATTGAAAGTGTAGCCGATCTAATTTGCAGCGAGGTGAACGTTAAAGCGGTGAAATGCGTAGATGAGCAAACCACCAAAATTGTGAAAGACCTCAAATTGAATTTCAAAACACTCGGAAAAAAGTGTGGGAAGTTCATGAAGGAAATTCAGCAATTCGCGCAAGAAAACGCGCAAGAGATTATTTCATCAATTGAAAAAACCGGAGAATACATGTGGATGAAGGAATCGATACTTCTTCAAACCGAAGATGTAGAGATTATTCCTGTTGACATTCCTGGATGGAAGGTGGCGAATCAAGGTAACTTGACAGTTGCGCTTGATGTTACAATCACTCCTGAATTGAAAGAAGAAGGATATGCCCGTGAATTGGTGAATCGCATTCAAAACTTGAGAAAAGAAACCAATTTCGAGGTTACAGATAAAATAATTGTTAAAGTTTCGGGAGAAAACTACCTGAATGATGTTTTGAAAAACAATTCTGAATATATTAGCAGTCAAGTACTTGCTTCTTCGCTTGAGTTTATTCCAGAAATGGAAGGGGGTGTCGCGGTTGAATGGGAAGGGGAAGAAGAGGTGCGTTTACTATTAACCAAAAACCTTTAAGACCCATGGCAAAAAAATCAACCCCTGCCAAAAAAGTAGTAGCTAAGAAACCCGTTGCTAAAAAAGCAGCGCCAGCTAAGAAGGCAGCTCCAGCGAAAAAAGTAGTTGCAAAGAAACCGGTTGCTAAAAAAGTCGCTCCAGCGAAGAAAGCTGCTCCAGCGAAAAAAGTAGTTGCAAAGAAGCCAGTTGCTAAAAAAGCAGCGCCAGCAAAGAAAGCCGCTCCAGCGAAAAAAGTAGTTGCGAAGAAACCAGTTGCTAAAAAAGCAGTACCCGCAAAGAAAGCCACTCCAGCGAAAAAAGTAGTTGCTAAGAAACCAATTGCGAAAAAAGCAGCACCTGCAAAGAAAGCCGCTCCAATGAAAAAAGTAGTTGCAAAGAAACCAACTACGAAAAAGGTTGCGCCAGCAAAGAAAGCAGCGCCCGTGAAAAAAGTAGTTGCGGCGAAACCGATTGCTAAAAAAGCAGCGCCAGCGAAGAAAGTAGCGCCTGTAAAAAAGGCCGTTGCTCCAGTAAAGAAAGTAGAAGTTAAAATAGTTAAACCAGCTCCAGCAGTAACCGCTAAAACAGCGGCAGTAAAGAAACCCGAGGCAAAGACAACTGCACCCGTTTATAAACCTGCTCCAGAGATAAAAAAAGAACACGTGAAGATGCCAGCAGAACCAGTGAAAGGATTACGTTACTCAGACAGTGACTTGAAAGAATTTGAAATTCTAATCAAAGAAAAATTAGAACAATCGCGTGCAGATTTCGAAGAGTTGAAAGAATCTCTTTCAAGAGAAGGAGACAACAGCACAGATGACACTTCTCCAACATTCAAAATGATGGAAGACGGAAGTGACACGAACAGCCGCGAAGAAATTGCGCAATTGGCTGCTCGTCAAGAGAAGTTCATCAAAAACCTAGAAAACGCATTGCTACGTATCATAAACAAAACATACGGTGTTTGTCGTGTTACAGGAAAACTTATCCCTAAAGAACGCTTGCGTTTGGTGCCTCATGCTACCCTTAGCATTGAAGCCAAAAACATGCAGTAAGATCTCGTGAAGTGAGAAAAGTACTCTTAATTATTCTAAGCGTTGTTGCGCTTGATCAACTATTAAAAATCTGGATAAAGCTCTCGTTTTTCTATGGAGAAAACGTTGAGCTTATTCCCGGTTGGGTTGATTTACAATTTGTCGAAAATCCAGGAATGGCCTTCGGTTGGATGTTCCCAGGAACAACCGGAAAGCTAGCGCTTAGCATTTTTCGCATTATCGTTGTAACCGCCATCATTATCTACATCTACAAACTAACCAAAAAGAAAACCCATCAAGGTTATCTATTTTGTTTAGCTTTAATCGTAGCAGGTGCATTAGGAAACATCATTGATAGCGCTGTATACGGAATGTGTTTCGACAAAGGTTCTACCTTCGACCCGCACTTCCAAGATTACACGGCGTATTCCGATACCGCAGCTATATCTTCTCAAGGATATGCTCCCTTTTTAATGGGAAATGTGGTAGACATGATTCACATTACAAAAGAACTTGATTTCCCGTCGTGGTCTCCTATTCACGCAGGTGAAAGAGCCGAGATATTCCCTCCTATTTTCAATATTGCAGACGCCTCCATTTCTGTTGGAATCATTTTAATTCTACTCTTCCAACGTCGTTTTTTCAAAGACGAAGAAGAAGAAGTTTTAATTGAAGAAGCCGTCACTGAAGTTGATCCTTCTGCATGAAATTGAATCTTTCCATTTCTGAACTGTCCCACATTGTTGGTGGTGAAATCTCAGAAGGGAACAGCTCGAACTTTATTCATTCCATTTGTACCGACACGCGCCACACCATAGATGCAGCGCATACCCTATTTATTCCGCTAAAAGGAGAGCACTTCAATGGACATTCATTTGTCTCAAACGCTTTTCAAAAAGGAATTAGAACCTTTATCGTTTCTGAAGCAGTCAATCTCCCTTACGAATGCACAGTAATTCGCGTTGAAAACACGACTATTGCATTTCAAAGAATTGCAGCTCATCATAGAAAGCTATTCAACATTCCCATTATTGGCATTACCGGAAGCAATGGCAAAACCATTGTCAAGGAATGGATCAATCAACTGCTTGCCGATGATTTTTGCATTGCTCGAAGCCCGAAAAGTTTCAACTCACAAGTGGGTGTTCCATTAGCAGTATTGCAATTGGAAACCATGCACAACCTGGGCATTTTCGAAGCGGGTATTTCATTGCCGAATGAAATGAATACACTGCAAGAAGTTATTCAACCTACAACAGGAGTCTTTACTTTTTTGGGAAGTGCTCACGCCGAAAATTTCCAATCACAACAAGAACTGCTTCAAGAAAAAATGAAGTTGTTTAAGGCTTGCGAAACACTTATTGCACCTTCTGGAATTGACATTGATTTTCTAGGAAAATTAATTCGTGTTGGAAAAGAAAATAACGATGGTTTTTCCATTCAAAAAATCACTTCTTCTTCGTCGCATTCTATTGTTTCTTTTCGTTGGAAAGGGGAAGTTGCCGATGCTGAAATTCCATTTACCGATAATATCTCAATTGACAACTTCGCGCTAGCAGCCGCTACAGCCTTGCACTTCGGACTTTCGTTGAAACAGCTTTCAGAGAAAGCACCACAGTTACTCGCTGTTGAAATGCGCATGCAACAACTGAAGGGTATCGGTGGAATTCAATTGTTGAATGACAGTTATAGCAACGATCTCACTTCACTCAAATTAGCGCTTCAACATTTCAATTTAAATGTTCAAGCACACAAGCGCGGAGCTATTATTTCCGACATTCTTCAAAGTGGAATGAAAGATGAAATTTGGATTGAACGAGTAACTGAACTCATGCATGAATTTCAAATCGATGCAATTTATGCCGTAGGAGAACAATTGCTTCAACACAAAAACACGCTTCCTCATTCATTCAAATGCTTTGAAAATACAGATGAACTCTTAGAGCATCTTCTTTCAAACAAGATTGAATCAGGAGCCTTATTAATCAAAGGAGCGCGAAAATTTCAATTCGAAAAAATTGTGAGTGCATTGCAAGAGCAGCACCAAGAAACCATTTTCGAAGTGAACATGAATGCTCTTGCAAATAACTACTACTACTTCCGCTCGTTACTACACCCTGAAGTAAAACTTATGGGAATGGTAAAGGCTAACGGTTATGGCATTGGCGCGGTTGAAGTGGCTATGTGCCTTGCCAATTGCGGCATTGACGCCTTGGCCGTGGCGTATACAGACGAAGGCGTTCAACTTCGCGAAGCGGGAATTTCACTTCCAATTTTAGTGCTTGAACCGAATGTTACCGACTTCGCTCCAATTTTCAAACACAGATTAGAACCTGAATTATTTTCAATAAGATCATTCAAAGCATTTGCAAAAGCTGCAAAAGAATTCAATTCAGAAAAAAGATTCAAAGCTCACTTGAAGCTCGACACCGGAATGAACCGTCTAGGTTTCAAGGGTGATGAAACTTCAGAATTAATTGAATTACTTCGAGAACATTCAAACATAGAAATAGCCAGCATATTTACGCATTTCGCAGCTTCTGAAGACGAATCGCACGATGTATTCACGCAGAATCAAATCGACGATTTCGAAAATCGTTCTAAGAAAATTTCAGAAGCCCTCGGCTATACTCCCATTCTTCATGCTGCAAATACCGGCGGCATTCAGCGTTGGAAAAACGCGCAATTCAACATGGTTCGATTGGGCATTGGCCTTTACGGGGTATCGGCTTTTGAGGAAGAGCAAAAAATGTTGCGCAACGTCGGAAGCCTAAAAACCAGTATCGTGCAAGTTAAGTCTGTGCTTCCGAATGAAACCGTGGGTTACGGAAGAACATTCACTTCCAACCAAGAAATGAAAATCGCCGTTCTTCCGATCGGCTACGCAGATGGCTTCCGCAGATCTCTCTCCAACGGAAAAGGCAAAGTCTTCATCAACGGAAAAGCCTGTCCCGTTGTCGGACGCGTGTGCATGGATGTTACCATGGTCGACATCACAGAAGTCGCTGCACAAGAAGGCGATGAAGCCATTGTATTCAATGGCGATCACTCGATTCTCGATTACGCACAAGCCTGCGACACCATTGCCTACGAGGTGCTCACAGGTATTCCTCAACGCGTAAAGCGTATAATTATAAACGAAGCCTAATTTTCGCAAGTAAAAAAGACATTTCTGTGAAGATGTTTCACGCTTTCATTCCGATATTTACGGAATATCAGAATTAAGCATGACACACAACATTTCATTCTCAAAATCGATTTTCTTTCTTGTAAGTTTTTTTGTTGCTTCCACAACATTATTCGGACAAGCAGCTCGAATGAATAACGAATTCATTCTTCAATTGAAAAAAGGCTTCTCGGCTGCTCAAGCAGAGCAAGAATTGACTCAACATTTCGGAATACTTCCGGAAATTAAAGCGAGCTACGAAGTGAGCGATATCATGCGCGCATGGTTGTTTACGTTCAACGAAGAGTTGGTTTCCATCAATGAAATCATTCGCTTCGCTCCAACTTGCTCGAGTATTCAACTTGCACAAGCCAACCACAAACTCGCCGAACGCATTGTTCCCAATGACCCTTCATACGGTCAACAATGGTTTCACGACGATGCTTCAGACAACGACATCGATACGCCAGAAGCTTGGGACATTACAACAGGCGGCCTAACCGCATTCGGCGATGAAATCGTGGTGTGCGTTGTTGAAGGCGGTGGGGCAAAATGGGATCAAGCAGACATTATTGAAAACCACTGGACCAACACCAACGAAATAGATGGAAATGGAATTGATGACGACAACAACGGTTACATCGATGACATTGACGGTTGGAACATGACTGCGAACAGCGACGCGATTGCCGCTGGAAATCATGGCACACAAGTGAGCAGCATGATTGGAGCAAAAGGAGACAACGGCATTGGTATTACCGGCGTTAACTGGAATGTAAAAATTATGCAAGTTGACATGGGCGGTATTTCTGAAGCAAACGTTATTGCAGCATACACATACCCACTTAAAATGCGCCGCATGTACAACTTGTCGGGCGGAACTCAAGGCGCTTACGTTGTTGCAACCAATAGCAGCTGGGGAACCGACAACGGGCAACCTTCGCAAGCGCCACTGTGGTGCGCTATGTATGACACGCTGGGTGTAGCAGGAATTCTTTCTTGCGGTTCTACTGCAAACAATAACGTAAACGTTGATGTGGTTGGAGATCTTCCAACAGCATGTCCGAGTGAATATATGATTGCAGTAACCGCTACAAATAGTTCAGATGTTCGCACATTCAGCGGATATGGTATTACAACCATCGATATTGGAGCTCCCGGAGAAGCAGTTTACCTTGCAGGTAACACCAATTATGGAAATACATCAGGAACGTCCTTTGCAGGTCCTTGTGTTGCCGGTGCAATAGCACTGTTGTATTCCGCTCCTTGTAACTCGTTCATGGCAATAGCAAACTCGAATCCTTCCACAGGAGCTGTAATTATTCGAGATTATATTTTCAATGGAGTAGATATTGTGGCTAACCTTCAACCCGAATTGGTAACAGGCGGACGATTGAATGTGAAAAACAGTTTAGACTTATTATTGAATGAATGTTCTGCGGGTGGCTGTGTAGCACCTTTCGGAATTGCAGCTCTGCAAACACCGGGCACGCTCGAATACAACATCAACTGGAACAGCACTCCAGATGTTACAAATTTCGTTTGTCAATATCAAGTTCAGGGCAGCGGAACATGGACACTCGTTGAAGGCATTAACGCCAACAATCTTGTGTTAAGTGGCTTAAGTGCTTGCACTACCTATGAAATTCAACTGGCTTCTGTCTGCGACACCGTTCAAGGTGAATGGACAAATTCCTTCATTCTAAACACAGAAGGATGTTGCGTAAACCCGAACGTTTATTCGGTTCCGAATGCACAAGGTACAACAACAGCAACAGTTGCATGGAATGACATCTTCGCTGCCGATGGATATACCATTCAGTTAACAGGGCCAAACGGCACCGACGTTATTCAGTCGCTTCAGCCAAACATCACATTCTTTAACTTAGATTCGTGCACCACCTATACCATACAGGTAGCGTCAATTTGTGTCAATCCAGAAAACCCCTTGACTTCATTCGAATTCTCAACAACTGGTTGCGGTTCATGCACCGACGTAATTTATTGCGATGCGGACGGTGGTAACGCTGCAGATGAATACATCGATGCTGTTACAGTTGGTTCATTCACGAACATTAGCACGGCGAATGCGAACTATACAGATTACACAGATCTTAGCACTTTGACACTGGTTGCTGGAAATTCTTATCCCGTTTCACTTACACCCGGCTTCCCTGGCGGATCATACAGTGAGTATTTTAAAGTATGGATTGACTACAATGCCAATGGAACGTTCGATGAACCTACGGAACTAGCCTTCGATGCGGGTAGCGGCTCTCAAAATACAGTTACTGGAACCATCACCGTTCCTGCAGCAACAGCCCTTGCACCAGGCAGTACTCGCATGCGCGTTGGAATGGCTTACGTTGGAATCTTCGGCACAGGAACACCACCATCATCTTGCGGAACCTACTCATACGGAGAAGTCGAAGACTACTGTGTTAACTTGGAAATCATAGATGGCGTTGAAAATTTAAATGGAAACTTCAACCTAAAGGTTTATCCGAACCCAGCAAGAGAATCTATTCAGCTTAATCTTCCTTCTAACATTCAAAAATTCCAGTTGAGAATTTTATCGAATGAAGGAAGATGTGTCAAGCAGATGTTCACCGATTCTCGAAATATTTCTGTGAACGATCTTGCAGCAGGTTATTACATTATTGAAGTCATCTCTGAAAGCGGAATCGCTAGAACAAAAATTTGTGTCGAGTAAGTAAACCAAATGACAACTTAAATTGTCTTAGATAAAATGAATCGTAAACTACTCCTCACTTTTTGCACTTGGCTCATTACCCTTGCGGCTTGGGCTACGCATAATCGTGCGGGAGAAATTGTTTACGAACACATCTCGGGTTATACTTACAAAGTCACTATAAACACCATTACAAAGGCCAGCTCTTTCGCTGCAGACCGTCCGTTTTTGAAAATCAGATGGGGCGACGAGCCTTCGGGAACAACCGAGAATCAACTCGATAGTTTAGAAAGAACAGAAGAACTCATCTTAGGGTCCGGCGATGCGAAGAGAAATCAATACATCGGATTTCATACCTACGCTGGTCCTGGGGTTTATTACCTTGTGATGGAAGATCCCAACCGTAACGAAGGTGTAATCAACATCTTGAATTCCATAAATCAAGTATTTACGATTCAGTCGATGATTGTCATTTCTCCTGCAACAGGACACAACAATTCTGTTCAACTTCTGAAAATGCCCATTGAAGATGCTTGTCTCAATCAGCCGTGGATACACAATCCAGTTGCCTTCGATCCAGATGGAGATTCGTTGGTCTATTCGCTTGTACCCTGCATGGGCGAAGGCGCGCAAGCCTTACCCGGTTGGTTACTTCCTGATGCGAGCACAGTAAATGGTTCAGATGTTTTTAGTATTAACGCTTCAACCGGAGATGTCACTTGGTTGGTTCCGCCACTAGCGGGTGAATTCAATATCGCAATTAAAATTGAAGAATATCGAAACGGAATTTTGGTCGGTTTTGTCATTCGCGATATGCAAATTACCGTTATCACTTGCAACAATCAACCTCCTGTAATTGCCCCTCTTCCCGACTACTGTGTTGAAGCTGGTAGTACAATCCAATTCGATGTCAATGCAGCTGATCCGAATGGAAATACAATTTTCATAAGCGCATTCGGAGGTCCACTTACCAACGTGGTTCATGAAGCAGAGTTCAACACGTTCACAGATACATTCTATTGGAATCCGGAGTGCGAAGAAGTTCGCGCTGCACCTTATACCGTGAGCTTTGAAGCACTCGACAACGGTTTTGTTCCATTAGCAGATATAGAGTCTGTAAATATTACTGTAGTCGCACCAAAAGTGCAGAATGTTCAAGCAGACGCAGTGGGTGCAACAGTTACTGTGACTTGGAACCCATCACCTTGCCTGAATTCTTTCACGAACTACGAAGCCGCTAACGTTCGCTATTTCATTTACAGAAAACAAAACGGATATAACTTCAACCCTTCCGATTGCGAAGTTGGAATGCCCGCCTATACCGGTTTCGTATACATTGGTCAAACACTCGGAGCGAACAGCACAACATACAACGATAATGCACCAGGTTTCGGAGTTCCATTCTGCTACCGAATTGTTACGGTTTGGCCCGACGGCGCATTAAGCTACGCTAGCGAAGAAGCATGTGTTCAAATTAAAAAAGACATTCCTGTTATCACGAAAGTAAGTATTGAAACAACCGATATTTCTGTTGGACAAGACACCGTTTGGTGGTCGCCTCCTTCACAACTCGACACCTTGATATACCTGCCACCGTACCACTACGAATTGGAATTCGACAACAACGGGACATGGCAAACCATCTTCGCTTCGAACGAATTCACCATCTTGAATACAGGCGACACCGTATACTATCATTCGAATATCGACACATTCACGGCATTGAAAAAATACCGAGTGAAGTTCTATTCAAATGAAGACGTAGTTGGTTACTCGTCAACTGCCACCTCTCCTTGGCTCAACGCAACGCCGCAAGACAATGCCATTCAATTGAATTTGGAAGGTCAATTCCCATGGATCAATTCACGTTACTTCATTTATCGAAAGGCTCCAGGTGACTTAGATTTTTCTTTGTTGAATGAAACTACCATACCTCAATACCTCGATACTGGTCTTGTAAACAATGCCAATTACTGCTATAAGATTCTTACGCTCGGTTCATACGGTGCGCCAAACGTTCCAGACTCCTTATATAACTTCAGCCAAGAAATTTGCGCAAGTCCGTACGACGCTACTCCGCCTTGCCCTCCGCTTATCTCGCAAACCAACAACTGCGAAATACCTTCACTTCAAATTTCATGGGACAACATTGACCCGTCCTGCTCGCAAGACATTACCGCCTACAATATTTATTACGCACCAAGCAACACAAGTTCATACTCGCTCCTTGGAACGCTAAACGGATCAAACAGCACCGAATTCGAATTCCTTCATCCGGAAGGATTGCAAAGTATAGCCGGATGTTTCTACATCACAGCGCTAGATTCACTGAACCTCTGGCCAGATGGTGAACTTTACCAAAATGAAAGTGCTCCTTCAAATGTGGTGTGCATAGACAACTGCCCAACTTACCAATTGCCTAACATTATCACTCCGGATTTAGATGGGTTGAACGACATTCTTAAGCCATTTCCATACCGTTCCATTGAAAGCATCGACTTGAAAATATTCAATCGATACGGCACATTGCTTTTCGAAACTACTGATCCAGACATCTTGTGGAACGCAACAGACGAAGCCACACAAACCCTTGTCAGCGCAGGAACTTACTACTACACCGTTATTGTAAATACCATTCGCTTGGAAGGTATTGTACCTGAATTCCGCGAAGGTTACATTCAGATTTTGAATGCAACACAAGCCACACCTCAACAATAAAATATGTTCACAGGAATTATAGAATCGCTTGGTAAAATTGTGAAGACTGAACGTGTTGGAAGCAACCTCGAACTTTGGGTTTCTTGTGATTTCACAAAAGAATTGAAAGTTGATCAGAGCCTCGCTCACAACGGAATTTGTTTAACTGTGGTTGAAATTGTGAACGACACATACCGTGTGACAGCAATAGATGAAACCATTCAAAAAACAACCATCGGAAGTTGGATGGAAGGAAATCAGGTTAATCTTGAAAGGTGCGTGAAAGTTGGCGATCGCTTAGACGGACACAATGTGCAAGGGCATGTAGATGTAGTTGGAAAATGTATTTCCAAAACAGAAAATGAAGGCAGTTGGAAATTCACTTTTGAATACACTCCTAACGAGCTAGGACATATCACTGTTCCGAAAGGAAGTGTCGCCATAAACGGGGTAAGTCTTACGGTGGTCGACAGTTCGAAAACTTCTTTTTCGGTGGCCATCATTCCATTTACCTATGAACACACTACTTTTCAATTCATTGAAAATGGAACTTTAGTCAATTTGGAATTCGATATTATGGGGAAGTATGTGGCCGCGTATATGGCTGCACTATCTTCGTAACATGATATCTTCAGAACACGAAAAAAAACTATTTCTTCTCGACGCATACGCACTTATTTTCCGTGCCTATTACGCATTCATTCGCACACCGCGCATAAACAGTAAAGGACTGAATACGGGAGCCATGTTCGGATTCACGAACACGCTTCTCGACATTCTAAACAACGAGAAACCCACTCACATTGCTGTTGTATTCGATGCACCTGAACAAACACTCAGAGAAATAGATTACGAAGCCTATAAAGCGAATAGATCAGAAACGCCTGAAGACATTAAGCTCGCTGTTCCCTTCATCAAGAAAATCGTTGAAGCTTTCAATATACCTATGCTTATTGCACCAGGTTACGAGGCCGATGACATCATTGGAACACTTGCCAAGAAAGCAGAAAAAGAAGGTTTCTATACGTACATGATGACTCCTGATAAAGATTATGGTCAACTTGTAAGTGATAAAACTTTTATATACAAACCCGGCTACCAAGGCGGCAAAGCCGAGATTTTAGGGGAAGCAGAAGTCTGCGCAAAATTCAACATTCAAAATGTAAGTCAGGTTATTGATTTACTAGGAATGATGGGAGATGCTGTAGACAATATTCCCGGACTACCAGGTATTGGTGAAAAAACCGCTTCTAAACTTTTAGCGGAATTCGGTTCATTGGAAGGCCTTCTCGCTAACACCGATAAACTGAAAGGAAAGCAAAAGGAAAACGTTGAGAATTTCAAAGACCAAGGCATACTTTCAAAGAAGTTAGCCACCATCATGCTCGATGCCCCAACACCATTCGATGAAGAAGCATTGAAGGTGAGTGAAATAAATAAAGACGCCATTCGTGAGGTATTCGAAGAACTCGAATTTCGTCAATTGATCAAACGCGTTTTGAACGAAGAAACTGCAGCACCTGCGGGAGCTGCGAGTAACGCTCCTCAAGATTTATTTTCATCTGCTGGTGAAGAGGTCATCGTTCCATCAATACCGAAAAACACAATTGAAAATACGGGGCATGAATACTTCATGGCCACTTCAGAGCAAGAACTTCAAACACTAATTTCAGAACTTCATCGTGCTACTACGTTTAGCTTCGATACTGAAACCTCTGATCTAGAGCCACATTCAGCCTATCTCGTTGGACTTTCTTTCAGCACGAAAGCGCATACGGGATGGTACGTTCCCATTTCTTCCAACTTCGAAGAAGCGAAAAAACAATTGGAAATTTTCAATGAAATTTTCTCTGACCCTTCGAAAACACTTGTCGCGCAGAACTATAAGTTCGATTTCAAAATGATGAAGAAATATGGAACGAAGATTCAAAATAAAATCTTCGACACCATGCTCGCACACTACGTCATTAATGCAGATGGAAAACATGGCATGGATGCGTTAAGTGAAAACTATTTGAATTACAAACCTGTTTCAATTGAGTCGTTGATTGGACCGAAAGGAAAAAATCAAAATTCAATGGCGCACCTCCCTGCGGAAAGCATTAAAGATTATGCAGCAGAAGATGCCGATGTAACACTTCAACTCGCAGAAATTTTTCAACCTGAATTAGAAAAACAAGGAACCACTTCCGTTCTAGAAAACATTGAAACACCGCTCATTGAAGTGCTTGCTAACATGGAGTGGGAAGGTATTCGTGTAGACAAAGATTTCTTGAACGCCTACAGCGTAGAGCTTGGGAAGGAACTCGATATCATTGAAGAAAAAATTACAGAACTCGCAGGAGAGAAATTCAATTTAGACTCACCAAAACAATTGGGGGTTATACTTTTCGAGAAATTGAAAATAACCACTGAAATGAAGAAGACAAAAACCGGTCAATACAGCACCGGTGAAGATGTCCTTCAGCGTTATTTACACAACCACGAAATTGTTCCTCTTATTCTCGATTACCGAGAATTGCGCAAATTAAAAAGCACCTATATCGACACCCTTCCGAACATGATTAACTCAATCACCGGACGTGTGCACACGAACTTTATGCAAGCGGTTGCTGCAACAGGAAGATTGAGTAGCAATCAACCGAATTTGCAAAACATTCCTATTCGTACTTCACGCGGAAAAGAAATCAGAAAGGCATTTGTTGCGCGCGATGAAAATCATGTCTTAGTAAGCGCCGATTACTCGCAAGTAGAGTTGCGCATTATTGCAGCGCTGAGCGGGGATAAAAACATGATCGAAGCCTTTCAGCAAGGAGAAGACATTCACAAAGCCACTGCTTCGAAAGTGTTCAACGTTCCGTTGGATGAAGTTACCACAGACATGCGAAGCAAAGCGAAAGCTGTTAACTTCGGAATTATATACGGACAGGGCCCTTTCGGGTTGGCGCAGCAATTGGGCATTTCAAGAACCGAAGCGAAAAACATCATTGAAGCGTATTACACGCAATTTGCTGCATTGAAGACCTACCAGCACCAAGCAGTAGAAGATTGCCGCTCAAGAGGATTCGTTGAAACCGTGCTCGGACGCAGACGCTTCCTTCCAGATATCAACTCTTCAAACGCCATCTCAAGAAGCTTCGCAGAGCGCAACGCGGTGAATGCACCTATTCAAGGTTCAGCAGCCGACGTCATTAAAGTAGCCATGGTGAAAATTCAATTAGCATTGAAGAATGCCAATTTGAAAACAAGAATGGTACTTCAAGTACACGATGAATTGCTCTTCGATACACCCAAGGAAGAAATAGAACAAGTGTTTGCTTTGGTTAAGCATGAAATGGAAAACGCGGTAAAACTTGAAGTGCCCTTAGATGTTGAAATTCAAGCAGGAAACAACTGGCTCGAGGCGCATTAATATCAAATTATTTCGAGGTGCTTTGTAACTATTTTGATAACTGCCCGTAACAAAGGGCTATAAACTATCAAGCAGTTCAAAATGATTAAAAAACATCTCTCCCTTAATGCATTTCTCAGTATTTGCGTAAGCAGTCTATTCCTCGTGGCTTGCGGCGGTAATGAGAATAAAACTGAAAACAAAGCTCCTCTTGAAACGGGCGCAAGCGAATTGACAAACAAAGACGAATTCTTCAAAGACCGCGAGCAAGCGTTGAAACAGATTTTCTTCAGCATACCTGCCCCAATAGAAATGGCAGATATGATCAAAGACGCCGGATTCAGTTTTGATAAAAATGTTTTAAACCCTGTTGAGAAAGTAAATAAATACATCAACGAGGAAAACCGAGCAATTAATCTCGGTATATACGCAGCTGATTTAAGTTACAGTACTGTATTCGACCAAAAGCAAGAATCCGTTAATTACCTCTCCGCATCGAAAACGTTAGCAAGTGCATTGGGAATAGACGGGGCATTGGACGAACAATTCATGGAGCGAGTTCAACGCAATCAAAACAATAGAGATTCATTAATTAGTTATGTAACCCAGTCCTACCAAAATGTAAATGCATACTTGAAAGAAGGCAAGAGAACAGATGTCAGCGCATTAATCATTGCAGGAGCATGGGTTGAAACACTTTATTTATCTACTCAGTACGCTGGAAAAAAAGGCGAAAAGGCCATGAGACAGCGAGTGGCAGAACAAACTTATTCGCTAAATCAATTAGTTAATTACTTGAATCTCTTTGCAACTAGCAACCGAGTGAATCAAATGAAAGAAGATTTAATTAAGCTTCAAATGATCTACAAAGATGTAATTGTTATTGGTGGAGAAACTTCTGTTGAAAAAGACAAAAACGGAACAACCACAATTGGAAGCACTGATACAATTACCATGAGCGATGCTACACTTGCGAAAATCGCTGCAGAAGTTGTTGTAATCCGAAACAAATACATTCTATAAAAATTCTGAAGATATCATGAAAACATATAAAATTCTCCTGTTCTTGTTGGTCCTTATTCCTTCATTTGCCTTAGCGCAATGCAGACCTTTCACTAAAAATAAGGCTCTTCCAAAATTAAATGGGTACGTTCAAAACGACAGTTACAATTCAGCACAAATGGCCCCAGGCGAAGAAGCTGAAATTATGGTCACCTTCTTTGGTGGTCGTGATTACCGTCTGCTTGTAGTTGCTCACCCTATCCTTGGAGATGTTGAGTTCACTGTAAGCGATATCAACGGTAAGCAGATTTACACCAACAAAGGCGCTCAAGACAAAGAAGCTTTTGAATTCAAAATGAAAAACACACAACAACTTGTTGTGAAGGTTAAAGTCCCTGAGCAAAAAGATGCCGTAGTTCAGCATATCGGCTGCATTAGCATCGTTTCAGGATTCAAACAGTAATTGTGTGTTGACTTCAAATAAAAAGCCGCTTAATCGCGGCTTTTTTTTTATAATTTAAAACGAAGGGGTTATCAGAATATGTTTTCGTTCCTTTCTTGTATCCATCTTCTTCCAAAACCAATTGTTAATGTGATAAGAAGCAAAAGCGCTGGCAGTGCCGATGAATGCGCCCGCTGCAACATCGGTCGGATAATGCGCACCTAAATGCAGACGCGAGTATCCAATTCCGCAGGCATACATATATGCAGGAACGGCGATATACCATTTCGGTTTAGCCAACACACAACTCGTTGCCCACTGAAATGCAGAACTCGTATGTCCCGAAGGAAACGACAAACTTCCAGCATGAGTCTTCTTGTAGATTAAATCCCCATGTGCTGCAAATGGCCGTGGCCTTGCAATTCCGTACTTCAACACAACAGTAACAAATCCGTTCAAAGCCAATCCACCGGCCATGCCAACAAACTGACGCTTCACGAATTCGTCTTTTTTCAAAACGCCAACAGTGCCGACCAGTAAAGGGGTTCCGACAGTCACATAAGTAATGCTGTTTGTGTAGGCTTCCCAAAATCGATCAGACTTCTCAGGACCTCCGTTGATCTTCGCCAATAGATTCAAATCCCAAGAGGGTTGACCATTCGACCTAAAACAAAAAAGCACCAAGAGCAAAACGAGCCCTTGGTGCTTTAAATGAAATTGTTGCATTAATTCTCTGGTTTCACACTCGCAGAAAGATACTCTCTGTTCATGCGCGCAATGTTTTCAATGCTAATGTTCTTCGGACATTGAACCTCGCAAGCACCAATGTTGCTGCAATTTCCAAATCCTTCTTCGTCCATTTGTTTAACCATATTCAATACACGCTCTTTGCGCTCAGGATGTCCTTGTGGCAACAAAGCGAATTGAGAAACTTTCGCACTCACGAACAACATTGCCGAGCTGTTTGGACAAGTTGCTACACAAGCACCACATCCAATACAAGTTGCCGCGTCGAACGCTTT
>JBILTL010000186.1:0-2676 GCA_044371535.1 Flavobacteriales bacterium
CGGATACAGTTTCTTGAACAGAAAAGATCCATTCATTTTTGAATTGGTAGATGTACTTGCAACAGAGATGGGATCTTTCTTCCCAGAGATTGTTTCAAACAAAGATTTAGTGAAACGTGTGATTCGCGAAGAAGAAGAAAGCTTCTTGCGCACGCTTGATAAAGGCATTCAATTGTTGGACGATCACTTAAGCAAAGGTGCTTCTGTTTTAGATGGAAAGACAGTTTTCGAATTGTACGATACTTTCGGATTTCCTTTCGATTTAACCTCGTTAATTGCTTCTGAAAAAGGCGTGGGCGTTGATGCTGCAGGATTTGAAGAAGAGTTAGCAAAGCAAAAAGAACGCAGTCGCAGTGCTACGAAATTAGAGACCGACGATTGGGTTGAATTGGAAGCAGGAGATCCAACGTTTGTTGGATACGATTCATTGGAATGTGAAACGAAAATTCTGAAATACAGAAAGATCAAAGCGAAAGGAAAAGAGAGTTTTCAATTGGTGTTGAGCAATACTCCTTTCTACGCAGAAGGTGGTGGACAAGTTGGAGACACTGGTGTTTTGAAGACCATCAACGAAAGCATTGCGGTGATTGACACGAAGAAAGAGAACAACTTAAGTGTTCACTTCGTAGAGCAACTTCCAGAAAATGTGAACGCCACATTCAATGCAGTTGTCGATCGCACCAAGCGTGAAAGTTCACAACGCAATCACAGTGTTACGCACTTGTTGCACGAAGCGCTTCGTGAGGTTTTGGGAACACACGTCGAGCAAAAAGGATCGTTGGTGAATTCAGATTATTTGCGTTTCGACTTTTCGCATTTCGCGAAAATGACCGACGAAGAATTGAAGCAAGTTGAACAATTGGTGAATAGTCGCATTCGCGCAGCGTTCCCGTTGAATGAAAATAGAAACGCAACAATGGACGAGGCGAAAGCACAAGGCGCCATGATGTTGTTTGGTGAAAAATACGGATCAACGGTTCGCGTGATTCAATTCGGAAACAGCGTTGAATTGTGCGGAGGAACGCACGTTCAAAAGACCAGCGATATTCGTTCATTCCAGATTACATCGGAAGCTGCCGTTGCTGCGGGTATTCGAAGAATTGAAGCCATAACAGCCGATGCGGTAGATGCTTTGTTGGAAGAAGAACGCAATGAATTGGAAGCCGTTCGTTCGTTGGTGAAAAACAAAAATGCAAGTAAGGCAGTTGAAGATTTGATCAGCAAGTTTTCAAGTCTTGAAAAAGAATTGGATGCGTTGAAGCACGAGAAGGCCATGCAAATGAAAGGCGTGTTGAAAGAGAAGTTCACAGAGAAAAACGGAATGAATGTTTTGATTGATCAAGTAGATTTAGATGCGAATGCGATCAAGGATATTTGTTTCCAACTGAAATCGGAAATTCCAAATGCCTTCATTTTATTGGCGAATGTGCAAGGCGGAAAGCCAACCATTTCATTGGCCTTAAGCGATTCGTTGGTGAACGATAAGAAATGGAATGCTGGACAGTTGGTTCGCGAATGGGCGAAGGCCATTAAAGGCGGCGGTGGTGGACAACCGTTCTTCGCAACGGCCGGAGGAAGCGATGAATCAGGATTACCTGCGGCATTGCAACTGGCAAATGAGTTTGTATTAAATTAGTACTAATTACAAATAACTAGAAAAATGAAAAAATTATCAATTCTTTTCGCTGCATTCGCAGTTGTTCTTTTGGCTTCTTGTGGAAAGTACGAAGACGGTCCTGGATTTTCTCTTCGTTCTAAGACTTCTCGTATTGATGGAACTTGGGCTGTCGAGAAGTACTCAGAAGACGGTGTAGATTACACTGATTCTTATGCCGATGTCACTTATGAATTCACAGATGCAGGTTCATTTACTATTTCGGGTTCCTATTTTGGAATCCCATTTTCAGAAACTGGAACATGGAAATTGACAAGTAACGATGAAGATTTGACAATGGTATTTTCAGATGGTTCTATCGGAGTGTTTAAAATTCTACGTTTGACAAATTCGGAATTTTGGTTATCGGAAACGTCTTCTGGAGTTACTGAATTATTTCATTTGAAAGCGAAATAAATTCTTTTTCAATAAAGCGAGAAGACCTCTTCGGAGGTCTTTTTTATTCTTTCTTTTTCACAAACGCAGCCCGTGAAAGCGGAACATACGATTCCTTTTCACCCAATTGAACTTGTTTATCGCCTTCAATAATGCGGTGTGAATAATGCGCCAATTGACCTGTTTCAACACAGATGGCGTGAACCTTCGTCACGTATTCTGCTATGGCCAACAAATGCGGCATAGGTCCGAATGGCTTACCCGTGTAGTCCATGTCTAATCCCGCAACAATAACGCGAACACCCATATTTGCCAGTTGATTGCACACTTCCGGTAATCCATCGTCGAAGAATTGCGCTTCATCAATGCCAATCACTTCTGCAGTAGAAGCAAGCAATAAAATTTGAGAGGAATGTTCAACAGGAGTAGAGCGAATGCTAGTCCCAACATGACTCACGACTTCTTCTTCGCTGTAGCGAATATCAAATTTCGGTTTGAAAATTTCAACGTTCATCTTTGCGAATTCAGCTCGCTTTAAACGCCGAATTAACTCTTCTGTTTTTCCAGAAAACATAGAACCACACACGACTTCAATCCAGCCGGCGCTTCTTCCTCTATTTACAGTG
>JBILTL010000077.1:0-9542 GCA_044371535.1 Flavobacteriales bacterium
CAACCAGCGAGCGAAAGAACAACTTCAAGCAATTAACGCAAAAAGCTTCGCTTTAGAAAAACTCGCGCGTGAGGAATATTTCATGAAGAAACCGAACGAAGACGTTTACGTCTTCAAAATAAAAAATTAAATCTCGTCTGAGATTCGAACGGCTCGAGGCCCGAGTTCTACCACTTCAAGATTTGCAATTTTTCCTTTTTGAATTTGAAAGCGCATAAGTGTCCGCACCTTGTGAAACCCATGTGTTCCGGCGGCTCCAGGATTAAGATGAAGATTTCCCTGCCTCTGATTTTTGCCTGCTAAACATATATGCGAGTGCCCGCAAATAAACACATCTATTTTTTCATCTTGAATTATTTTCGAGACACGCGCAGGATAAGACGGCGGCCTTCCACCAATGTGCGTCATGAAAACGCGCACCCCTTCCACATCGAAAATCAAGTCCTCTTTCGTCATTGAACGAACCCTTGCATCGTCGATGTTTCCATACACAATTCGGGTAACCTTGCCCATTGATTCCAATCGCGTAACGATCGCTTCCGAACCAATATCTCCCGCGTGCCAAATTTCATCGGCATTTCGGCAGTGTTCTTGTAAACGGTCGTCGAAGTAACCGTGTGTGTCGGAAAGTAAAACAATTTGCATTGTTCAAAAATAATTCGATACGACTGCGGTTATCCCATTAATTCGAAGAATTTCGTAACAAAGACCCAACTGTAAAAATCAACTATGAACAGAATTCTTACTGCGCTTGTTTCAATAGCCATTCTCTTCACTTCAAATTCCTGCATGGCCCAGCCTCACAAGGAATACAGCATAAAGAACAAACGTGCTATTTCGAAATACGAAGAGGCTCGAACGGCCTACGGTCAATACAACAACAACCTAGCACTCTTAATCCTTGAAGATCTTGTTCAAAGCGAAGAAGAATTTGCAGAGGCGTTTTTCTTAATGGGACAAATCTATACCGAGCAAGGTGACAAAAGAAAAGCAGTTTCCGCATTGGAACGTGGATTAAAAATAGACGCTTCCATATTTCCAATGGGTTACTACATGCTCGGAGAATGTTACTTCAGTCTTGCTGAATACGACAAAGCTGAACAAGCCATTACCACATACACCAAAATGCCCAAGGCCAATCCGAATGTCCACTACCGTGCTCAACTGATTCTAGAAAGTTGCGTGTTCGCCAAACAAAGCATGAAGTACCCGGTTCCATTCAACCCTTTGAACTTAGGACCTCAAGTAAACACCGAGAACGACGAGTATTTCCCCTGTATTACAGCAGACACTAAAACTCTCCTTTTCACGCGTCTCTTAAAAGACAAGCAAGCCTTTGAAGGATCTCACGAAGACTTCTTTATTTCAGAAAGAACGGACATCAAAAATTTCAATGAAGGCTGGGGACAATCGGTTCCCATTCCATCTATCAACACGCTATATAACGAAGGGGCTCCAACGTTAAGTGCCGACGGGCAGACAATTGTTTTCACTGCCTGTGAATTACCGGGATTGGAATATGGTGAAACCAGAACGGGACTTGGAAGTTGTGATTTGTTCTATTCGTTCCGAACGAAGTCGGGCTGGACACCTTCAGAAAATTTCGGACTTGGAATTAATTCAGGAAATTGGGAAACACAACCGAGTCTAACTGCCGATGGAACCAAGCTTTATTTCATTCGCGGAAAAAAAGTCAAGGGGAAAATTGAAAATCCTAACATCTATTACAGCCAATTGAACGCAGAGGGTTACTGGAGCGAACCTACAGAAATACCTGGATTCGTGAACACGAAAGGAAGAGAAGAAAGTGTTTTCGTTCACCCCGATGGACAGACGTTGTACTTCTCTTCAGACGGGCATCCGGGTATGGGAGGACTGGACATCTTCGTTTCTAACTTACAATCGAATGGCGATTGGAGCAGACCTGTAAACCTGGGATATCCCATTAACACTTCCGCGAACGAAAATTCCATTCAAGTGACAGCGCAAGGGAACATTGCACTCATGGCGAGCAATCGCGAAGGGGGCTATGGCGGCCTAGACTTGTATTCGTTCGAACTGCCAGAAAAAGTTAGACCGCGTTTTGTAAATTATGTTGAAGGGTATGTTTACGACAGCAATACGAAAGCTCCCTTGGAAGGGAAATTGCAATTGTTGAATTTGCAAACCGGAGAAATCGTAGCCGAGGGTTATTCCAATCCAAATCGAAACGGCTATTACCTTGTTTGCTTGCCCATTGGAAAAGACTACGCACTCAATGTGAGTTCAGAGAACTATTTGTTCTACTCTTCGAATTTCTCCTTGCAAAATTCTTCGAGCACCGAGCCGTTTAGAAAGGATGCTCCACTTCAAAAAATGGATGCTGGCGCAACGATCGTTCTTGAAAACATTTTCTTCAAAACGAACAGCGCGAATCTCGAAAGCGAATCGTATGTGGAGTTGGCTAAGTTGATTGAGTTCTTGGTGAAGAATGAAACGATGCGCATTCGCATTGAAGGGCATACAGATAGTGAGGGAGATGAAGCTGCCAACTTGAAACTTTCTCAAGCACGAGCACTCAGCGTAAAAACATATTTGGAATCGAAGGGAATTGCTTCTACACGCATTGAATCGGAAGGTTATGGTGAAAGTCAACCGCTTGAATCGAATGCCACTCCCGAAGGAAAAGCAAAAAACAGAAGAACTGTTTTCAGAGTTCTTTAAAACAAAAAGGGTGTTCGAAATGAACACCTTTTTTATTTCCCAATTGAATTAATGCGTTCTTCCAGGATAAACTTCCAAAGCCACTTTCAAACATTCAACAGCATTGCGAAGAGCATCTTCATTCAATACATAAGCCAAACGCACTTCATTGGATCCAGCGCCAGATGTAGCGTAGAATCCAGTTGCTGGAGCCATCATCACCGTTTGATTGTTGTGTGAAAAATCTTCCAACATCCATTGACAGAACTTATCTGCGTTGTCAATTGGAAGTCGAGCAATGCAATAGAACGCACCCTTCGGATTTGGACACATAACGCCAGCAATGGCGTTCAATCCGCTCACTAAAATATCTCTGCGCTTCACGTACTCTGCCACTACTCCATCGAAATATTCTTGCGGAGTATCCAAAGCAGCTTCCGAAGCAATTTGTCCGAAGGTTGGTGGAGAAAGTCTTGCTTGCGCAAATTTCATGGCCATAGCCATAACATCTGCGTTACGAGTAACCAATGCACCAATGCGCGCACCGCACATGCTGTAACGCTTGCTCACGCTGTCAATCATGATGGCGTGATTGTCTAATCCCTCCAAATTCATAACTGAATATGGAACAGCTCCGTCGTACATAAACTCTCTGTACACCTCATCTGCAATTAAGAACAAGTCGTGTTTAATCACCAAATCACGCAATTGCTCAAGCTCTTCCTTTGAATATAAATATCCCGTTGGGTTACCGGGGTTGCATATCAAAATCGCTTTTGTATTCGGCGTAATTTTCTCTTCGAAAGAAGAAATTGGAGGTAGTGCGAATCCCGTTTCAATGTATGAAGTAACAGGAACCACATTCACACCAGCCATCACTGCGAAACCGTTGTAGTTTGCATAGAACGGTTCAGGAATAATTACTTCATCGCCCGGATTCATACATGTCATGAACGTAAAAATCAACGCTTCTGAACCACCTGTGGTGATCATGAGTTGTTGCGGAGTTAACGCAATATCCTTCGAAGCGTAATAACCTGTTAGTCCTTTTTTGTATGAACCAATTCCATCTGAATTGCTGTATTCAATAACCTTAATATCAAGAGCCTTCATTTTCTCACGCACAATCTCTGGCGTTTCAATGTCGGGCTGACCAATGTTCAAGTGATAAACAGTCTTTCCCGCAGCTTTAGCAGCCTCTGAAAAAGGCACCAGCTTGCGAATTGGAGAAGATGGCATAGCCACCGCTTTCGATGAAATGTTTGGCATAGAAATAAATTTGCTCAGCAAAATTAGGCAATTCCTGTCGGCTTCCTTCTTAACTTGCTCCAATGTTATTTTTTTCACCTGAAATACCCGACGGCAGTTGGAAATTGAACGAAGAAGAAAGCCGTCACATTAAAGTTTTGCGCTTGCACGAAGGCGAGAAATTGACCTTCACCAACGGCAAAGGCGAGCGCATAGAGGCCGCTCTAGACAAGGTCGACAAGCTTTGCACGCTGACAACCCTTTCTAGGGAAACCATTGAAAATACGAATCCTCATTTACACCTTTTTGTAGCCCCAACGAAGAATGCCGATCGCATTGAGTGGTTGGTTGAAAAGGCCGTAGAAATTGGCATTCGAAGCATAACCTTTTTAGTTTGCGAGCACTCGGAACGCGTTCGCATGAAACCGGAGCGTATAGAGCGTGTTGCTATTTCCGCATTGAAGCAGAGTCTTCAATATTCATTGCCCGAATTGCGTTTCGATGTGAAATTTCAAGATGCTTGGAAAAATGCAACTGGAATGAAGTTGCTCGCACACTGCGAAGACGGAGAGAAAATTCAACTTTCAACCTGGAAAGAAAAGCACACAGAGCTTTCACTTTTCATTGGACCGGAAGGAGACTTTTCGAAAAATGAAATTGCATTGGCGAACGATGCTCCTGCCCTTTCCTTGGGAATAAACCGATTAAGAACTGAAACCGCTGCATTGAAAGCATTGATTGCCGCGCATGAATATTTCGAACGATAAACTTCTTTTATGAAACACATTTTCAAAACGCTTCTTGTTGTTTTTATGTTGAAAGGAATTTCAGCATTCGCACAAGTGGAAACCCTTCTTCCCATGCCTACGAGCATTGCCTATGTTCACGGTAAGGGATTTCTTTGGACGGCTGGCACACGAGCAGAATTTCAAGGCTTGTGCAATCAGGAAGTGGATCTTTTCAATGCGTGGTTGAAGGAGCACGAACCTGAAATGGTTATTGAAGTTTCCAACCAAGGCGCAGAAAAACGTCAACCCAAAAAAGTCATTTTTCAACTCACAAAAAACATTCCTGCGAATACCGAAGCCTATACTTTATCGGTTCGCGAAAATGAAATTCGTATAATCTCTCCCACCGAAGAGGGCATTTCACGCGGTATGCAGACCTTGAAGCAATTGCTTCCTATTTATTTTAAGACGAATACCACCTTCTCTGGTTTTGAAATTCCGTGTATGGATATCTCAGATGCGCCTGCCTTTCCACACCGAGGCATGCTGCTCGATTGCGGAAGGCATTTCATGGATGTTACTACCGTGAAGAAATACATAGACGCACTTGCTTTTTACAAGATGAATGTCCTGCATTGGCACTTAACCGAAGACCAAGGATGGCGCATTGAAATAAAAAAATATCCAGAGCTTACGCGCTTGGGTTCTTACCGCATGGACAAATTCGGCAATCATGTGAGCGAAGGTTATTACACCCAAGAGCAGATCAAAGACATTGTTGCGTATGCGCAAGATAGACACGTGACCATAATTCCTGAAATTGAAATGCCCGGTCATTCGGTTGCTGCCATTAGCGCTTATCCGTGGCTAAGCTGCACTGGAGAGAGTATTCCGGTTGAAACGGAATGGGGCGTGTTCAAAGACATTTATTGCGCAGGGAACGACAGCACCATTCAGTTTTTGAAAGACGTGATGGATGAAGTCTGTGCATTGTTTCCGAGCAAATACATTCACATTGGTGGAGACGAAGCGCCGAAGTTTCGTTGGGAGCATTGCGATAAATGTCAGAAGCGCATTCATGCTTACGGATTAAAAAACGAAGCACAATTGCAGACGTGGCTCATTGAAGAAATGGCGAAGTACCTGAATACAAAAGGAAGACAGATTATTGGCTGGGATGAAATTTTAGAAGGAGGAATTCCTGCCGATGCCATGATTCAAAGTTGGAGAGGCATGGAAGGCGGCATTGCCGCGGCGAAGCAGAAGCACGGCGTGGTAATGAGTCCGACCTCGCATTGTTATTTAGACTATGGGCTCGACAACATTAATATGGAAAAGGTCTACAATTTCAATCCGCTTCCTGCAGAATTGACCCCAGAAGAAGCGCAATACATTCGTGGGGCGGAAGGAAATATGTGGACGGAAAGAGCACCGCAAGAAATTGTGGACAGCAAAGTGTTTCCACGATTGTTGGCGTTGAGTGAAGTGTTGTGGACGGCGCCTAAGAAGCGCGATTACGAAGCCTTTGCGGCTAGAGTTCAAAAAAACTACGAACGCTTGGATCAGTTGAACATTAAATACGGATTTCCAGATGTTCCTTTGAATTTCCGATCTCAGGTATTGCCAACTGGTGAGGTTGAAGTTCGAGCAGTGACAAGTACGAACAGTTTAGTCATTGTTAACTACAGAAAAAATGAAGAGGAAACCAGCCAGACCTACAACAAACCTATCATTGTAAATGAACGCTACACCACGCTGAACTTTGAATATTATTTCCCTTGGAGCACCGGATTTTTCAATGAGTCACGCGTGTACACTTCGAACCTCGCAACAGGTAAAAAAGTAACGCTGTCGTACACGCCAAGTGTGTATTATCCAGGCGGTGGTGAGAACGCATTGGTAGACGGACGCATTGGCACGGCGAATTTCAGAGACGGCATTTGGCAAGGCATTCAGGGCAAGAACATGGAAGTGGTGATTGACTTGGGAGATGTGAAGCCTTTCGAGCATGTAACTACGCGTTGGTTTCATTATGCGAACGCTTGGATCTTCCGTCCGAAAGCCGTTGAAGTTTACTCAAGTTTCGACGGAATTATATGGGACAAAGTCGCTACGATGAAGCCGAACATTGAAGAGCAAACATCAGGAGAGCTTATTGATCAATTGAGCTTCGGGATAGGACAAGTTGAAGTGGCTCGGCACATCAAAGTCGTTGGAATAAACAACGGACCTTGTCCGGAATGGCACGACGCCGTAGGCGAACCGAGTTGGTTGTTTTGTGATGAAATCGTTGTTGAGTAATCACTTGTTAATCAAGTGACCAATCACTTCGTGATCAATCAGACTTCGTCTGATCAATTGCTACGCAATCAATCGCGGAGCGATTATTTTTTTATTGCGGTTTCAACTCGATTCCAAGCGTCTTCTAGACACGGCTTAATAACCTCTGCAAGCCTTTGCTGCGCTTTGCTTCCCTCAAGATATGTCTTATAAATCTTAGATAATTTCGGATCATATTCTTTTGCAATCGCTGCTATTCTCTCCATATCTCCGACTTTTTGAGCCTTTAACATATCGGTTACCATCTCATTCATTATTTTACAAATCACTTTCGCATCTTTCTCTATTTGCTTAAGCTCCTTTGGAGTCAACTCTGCCTCTTCTTGTGTATAGAGACCATCACCATCGACATCCACGATGCCCATTCTTTTGAACATGTCATCCATGCAGGGTTTGGTCAATCTTTCAAACTGAACGCTTTTCGGGCTTTTCCCAGGGTATTTATCTTCTAAAGCATCTAATTCCTTGTGATACTTGCTTGTTAATTTTGCGTGTTTTTCTTCATCGCCAACTACTTGAGCATCTGTCGTTTTGGCTAAATAATCACAAAACCATTTTGCATCTTTCTCAATTTCCTTTAACTCTTTCTTGCTCAGTTTCGCGATGGCCATTTCCATCTCGTCACCGTTATTCAAATCGAATTTTACATAGATATCGGTATCAAATGCCAGGGGTTTTCCATTCCTTAGGCAAGGAGTAAACTTGCCTATTTTCTGACAGACACGAATGGCCTCGGCATCAAATCCAACTGAACCTTCAACTGTTGATTCTATTCTAAAATTGCTGAGTGTGCCATCTAATTCCACATCGCATCCTACAACTACCGTCCCTTCAATGCCCATTGATTTTTCGTATTCGGGGTAGACGATGTTTTGTTGAATGAAGGCATTCAAGGCTTCTTTTCCTGCTGGATATTTTGGATAATCCTTTGGAAGCGGAAACATAGTGGTGTCGGCTTGCGCCATTGCAGCCACCGACATTGCTATAAAAGCAAAGAATAGTAACGACTTTTTAATCATCTGTTTTCACTTTCATAAGAAATTACTGTCCCATTGCGGCTTTCATGGCTTCTTCTAAGCAAGGTTTTACGAGCTTCTCAAGCTCTTTTTCCTTGTCACTGCCCTTAGTGTAATTCTCTTGGAGAGACTTGGCTTTCTTTTCAAACTCATCCGTCAACTTCTTAGATTTTTTCTCATCACCCGAACGCTGAGCATCGACTATCCTAAACATCATGTCGCAGATGTACTTCGCGTCTTTTTCAATTTCCTTCATTTCTTTTTTCGACAAACCAGACTCTCCGCCATCTTCCAAATGGAACTTAATGGGAATGGTTAAGAAAACACGTTGCGGCACACCGTTTTGAGTACCCGGATTGAATTTACCCAGTTTCATGCAAGCATTTAAAGCCTCTCGATCCAATCCAATGCCCCCTTCAACACCTCGCGTTATGGTAAAATTCGTGGGTGTGCCGTCTTTTTCAATAACGAAATTTACAAATACCGTCCCTTCAATATTCATAGATTTTTCCCTATCAGGGTAGGAAATGTTATTGTATAAAAACTTGTACAACGCTTGTTCGCCACCTGGATACGTTGGCATTACTTGAACGAACGTCGAAGGCGTTTCTGTCTTGGGCTGACCGTTTACAAAAGAAGTGACCAAAGCCATCACGAATAACAACAATCTATTTTTCATCTTCAAGAAGTTCAAATTCTGAATAAGGTATTCTTAGTTTTTTTTTACAGAATCAATCGCAGTATCTAGAATTACTTCCCAGTCAAAACGAAATTCACATCGGATAGATACTCGGCAATGTTCTCTTGAATTTTCGGTTTAGCTGGATTTAATTGCGCTGGTTTACCCGGACCTTTAACTTCTTCTCCGCCCTCGGCTTCGTTTTCTAAAAGCTCAATGAGGTTCTCATTCCGATCGCAATAGAATCGCTTTTCAAAGCTGCTTCCTTCACCACCGCCTGTAACTAGAACAAAGAAGATTTTGCCTTCCTTCTTATAAATAGTCAATTGATACCCCCACTCGTAACCACTGAAATCGCCACGAACTAATTCATAAGTCGCATCAAGCTTACACGTCTTTACAATTTGATCGAATGGCATTTGTTCAGACTCTGGGTCAAACCCCTCGTACTTCACACGTTTCTTCGTCTCGCAATTCTGCATTCCAATTTTTTGAATCTCGGAATACCATAACTTAATCTCTTGAATGCGTTCTTCTTTTGTTTGTGGTTTTTCTTCAACCAAAGGAGCTGTAGTCGGAGCAGTTGCGGTAGCTGGCGCTGCTGATTGAGGTGCCTCTTGTTGTCCACCGCAGGAGAATAATGCAATCCCGCAAACAACTAAAAATAAGTGAGTGTGTAATTTCATTTAATAAAAATAGGCAATTGCCCATAATCATCAACCTTTAATTTACAAATATTCCGTCGCAGACTATCGTCTGAAAGACATTCGTCGCAGACATTCGTGCTTGCACTGTCGTCGCAGACTATCGTCTGAAAGACATTCGTCGCAGACATTCGTGCTTGCACTG
>JBILTL010000187.1:0-2658 GCA_044371535.1 Flavobacteriales bacterium
GATCAGCCAACGGCTATTCATGATTTGGTGAAGGGTGTGAATGATAACGAGAAATATCAAACATTGCTCGGTGTTACCGGAAGTGGTAAGACTTTTACGATTGCTAATGTTATTCAGCAGACCCAGCGCCCAACGCTTATTCTAAGTCATAATAAAACATTAGCAGCGCAATTGTACTCGGAGTTCAAACAGTTCTTTCCCGAGAATCTCGTCGAATATTTTGTGAGTTATTACGATTACTATCAGCCCGAAGCCTATCTGCCTGTTACAAATACGTACATCGAAAAAGATTTAAGTATTAATAAGGAAATTGAAAAACTTCGTCTCGCTGCGACAAGCGCATTGTTGAGTGGAAGACGCGATGTAATTGTCGTTGCAAGTATTTCGTGCATATACGGAATTGGAAACCCTCAAGAATTTCACAAGAGCGTCATTCCCATTCACGTGGGAATGAAATTAAGCCGACAATCGTTTTTATACAAGTTAGTCGAGTCGCTTTACAGCAGAACCAATGCGGAATTGGAACGAGGGATGTTCCGAGTGAAAGGTGATACAGTAGATATTTTCTTGGCATATGCCGATTATGCTTTACGAGTAGTGTTTTTCGGGAATGAAATTGAAAGCATAAAAATGTTGGATCCCGTTTTAGGGAAAACGTCTACGTCATTCGATCAGACAACGATCTTTCCCGCAAACTTATTTGTTACGTCGAAAGAAACGCTTCATGATGCCATCTGGCAGATTCAACAAGATATGGTCGTTCAGACAGCAAACTTCAACAAGGAAGGGAAAACGCTCGAAGCCAAACGACTGGAGGAGCGCGTGAATTATGATATTGAAATGATGAAGGAACTCGGGTATTGCTCGGGCATTGAGAATTACAGCAGGTACTTTGATCGAAGACAACCGGGTGAGCGCCCCTTCTGTTTGCTAGATTATTTTCCCGATGATTTTTTAATGGTCATTGATGAGAGCCACGTTTCGGTTCCTCAGGTAGGCGCTATGTTTGGAGGAGACCGTTCACGCAAGGTGAATTTGATTGAACACGGATTTCGATTGATTTCCGCAATGGATAATCGCCCCTTGACTTTCGATGAATTTGAGTCTATTCAGAACCAAGTCATCTTCGTTTCGGCGACTCCTGCCGATTTCGAATTGCGTAAAACGGAAGGTGTTGTTATAGAACAAGTCGTACGTCCTACAGGGTTACTCGATCCTCCCATTGAAGTCCGTCCTTCGTTGAATCAAGTCGATGATTTAATGAATGAAATTCAAAAGACGATTGAGGCCGGAGAGCGCGTTTTGGTCACCACCCTGACTAAGCGCATGGCAGAAGAACTTCATAAATACCTCGATCGCATGAATGTGAAGTGTCGATACATTCACAGCGAAGTAGATACGCTCGAGCGCATAAACATACTCGGTCAACTGCGCGAAGGAGAGATTGATGTATTAATAGGAGTGAACCTTTTAAGGGAAGGATTAGACCTTCCTGAAGTTAGTTTAGTCGCAATTCTAGATGCAGATAAAGAAGGCTTCTTAAGAAATAGGAGGTCACTCACACAAACTGCAGGAAGGGCTGCTCGTAATGTTCACGGAAAGGTTATTTTTTATGCCGATAAAATCACCGGTAGCATGGCTCAGACCATTGACGAGACCGAGCGCAGAAGGCAAAAGCAAATGGAGTTCAATACAGCGAATGGCATAGAGCCAACCCAAATTGTGAAGCATAGAACTTCTATTCTTCGTCAGGCAAGTGATATACTTGAAATGAAGCCTCGCGTTTATTCCGAAGGCGATTTTGCGAAGCCATCTATTGCTGCAGATCCTGTTATGGCTAATTGGGGAGAAAAGGAAATTCAGAAGGCCATGTCCGCTGCACGACGAAAAATGGAGAAAGCGGCAGAGAATTTGGAATTCATGGAAGCAGCCGAACATAGAGACGAAATGAAGGCCTTGGAAGAAAGATTAACACAATTATATTCAAACCCATTATGAAAAAGCACTTAGTTGTTTTCGCCCTAACCGCGGTAGTTATTTCCTTTTTCTCTTGTAAAAAAAACAAGGAAGTTGCAGCAACTCCTGTAAAAGACTTTCCAAGCATTGAAAACATTTTACCTCTGCAACTACCTGCCGAGATAAATTACAAAGGTCTTACGAGTAATTTCGAAGTTTTAGAAGTTCGTCAAGATGGAAGTTTTTTAATGTTGAAAGTAGCATATTCCGGCGGTTGCAATGAGCATTTTTTCGAAGCGTCTTGGGATGAGCGCTACTTGAAGAGTATGCCTCCTCAGGTTAACGTAACATTGACACATGTGAACAACGACGACGCTTGTCGCGAAAGAATTGAAAAGGAGATAGCCATTGATTTGCGTAAGTTGTTCTTGAACACGCCTAGCAATGTGGTCGTGATATTGAATGGAAACGTAGAGGGGAAGATAGTTGTAGCTCCCCAGGAATAGGAATTCCATTTCATCTTCCATTTTTGTTGTTTGGTTTTCGTTGGGATGAATTATCTTCACAATTGAAACCAAAACTTTATGATAAAAAAAGTACTTTCCGTATTGGCTTTTTCAGTTGCAATTGCAACATCAGCCCAAGTCTCTTTCGGCGGTTTTCCCTTTAATTGGGAAGATAAGCACGTAAGTTCTCAAATAT
>JBILTL010000078.1:0-9439 GCA_044371535.1 Flavobacteriales bacterium
TATGGTAATGAACGACCGTGCCGCTCAAAACACCTTAAATACGACGGTTGTAAGCGGAATTTATTCCTACCAACAAGCGATTAATCGTAAATTTAGCATTAAGGCAGGCTTCCAAGCTTCTTACTTCCAAAAATCTTTGGATTGGAGCAAGCTTACTTTCGGTGATATGATTGATCCGCGTAAGGGATTCATCTATGAGACCAATGATATTCCACGCGGTGGAAGCGTTAAGAACATTGACTTTTCTGCAGGTGTTCTAGGGTTCAGCCAAACTTTCTACGGAGGTTTTGCGGTTCATCACTTGAACGAACCAAACGAAAGTTTGATTGTTGGAACCTCTCGTCTCCCAATGAAGTACACTGTTCATGCTGGAGCGGTTATTCCTATTAAACAGAAGTACAAAGACTCAAGCACGCTTTCTCCAAATATTCTATACCGTCGTCAAGGTGAGTTCCAACAATTAAACTTGGGGATGTACATAACCAAAGGTCCTATCGTGGCAGGAGTTTGGTTCCGAGGATTGCTTTTCGGTCAGCGTTACAGCGATAGCTTCATTGCTACATTGGGATTGCAGAACGACAACATTCGTGTAGGTTACAGTTATGATATCACTGTAAGTGCTTTAACACCTGCAACAGGAGGTTCTCACGAAGTGTCTTTAGGGATAAATTTCGACTGCAGACCAAGAAAAGTTAAAATTCGGACAATAGCTTGCCCGTCTTTTTAGTTATATAAGAAACCCAACAGTTATTCATAAAATAGGAAATCATGAAAAACTTCAAATTAACATTAGCATTTCTAGCCCTTGCAGGTATGGTTGTGCTCAATTCGTGCGAGGAGAATAAATCTACCGCAACGGGTTGGGATTACAACAAATCTAGCAACGGTGGATTTGAGAGAGTAGAATATCCCGGTCAAGAAACCGGACCAGGTCTTGTTTTCATTGAAGGTGGTCGCTTTTCAATGGGACGCTCAGAGGACGATGTGAATTATTCTTGGGATAATTTACAGACTCCCGTAACAGTGAGTTCATTCTATATGGATGAAACTGAAGTTACAAACCAACATTGGTTGGATTACATGCACTGGTTAACCATCGTGTACAATGATGAGTATCCAGAAATGGTTGGTAGAGCCTTACCTGACACGAACTGTTGGAGACAGAAAGACCAAGACATGGAGAAGTATGTTGAGTTGTACCTTCGTCACCCAGCTTACCAAGATTACCCTGTTGTAGGTGTAAGTTGGTTGCAAGCTTCTGACTATTGTGCTTGGAGAACAGACCGTGTAAACGAACAGATTTTGGTTCGTGAAGGAATTATTAACCACAACATTGCTGCACAACAAGGTATTGAGCATTTTACAACAGAGACTTATTACAACGGTCAATACGAAGTTGACAAGCGTGTGGAAGGGGTAACGAACATTGTTGATGATGGCGGGAAAATCGCAAAACAGAGCAGTGCTAGTTTGCGCAGAGTGAGAATGGAAGATGGTATTTTGTTACCACGTTACAGACTCCCAACAGAAGCAGAATGGGAATACGCTGCAATGGCTTTAATTGGAAATTCATACCAAGAATTGATTGCCGATCGTAGAACCTACCCTTGGAATGGTCACTATGTTCGTAACGGTGAAGACGATTACGTTGGATTTATGCGTGCAAACTTTATGAGAGGTGCTGGAGATGCGATGGGTGTTGCTGGTTATTTGAATGATAACGCGGACATTACAGCACCTGTATACCAATACCCACCAAACGACTTCGGTTTGTATAACATGGCTGGTAACGTTTCAGAATGGGTGGCAGATGTTTATCGTCCACTTACTGAAGAGGATCGTTCTGAGTTCAGACCTTTCCGCGGTAATGTATACAAGACCAAAGTAATTGGAACGGATGGAGTAGCTGTAAGCAAGTTGGAATATGACGTATTTGATATTCCTGAAGTGAAGAAATATTTCGAGAGCTTGCAAAATCAAACATTGGTAACAAGAGCTAAGTTCGGAACAAAAGATGTTGCTTTGATCCAACAGTGTTTGACACAAGTTGATGCTGCTATCGTTAAGATGGATAACAGAGACGAAGCTGGTGCAATGGAAATTATGGCTAACAATGTATTAGAGTTTACCAAAAGCTCTGACGCTGACATAGCTGTTACAGTTTTAGATAACCTAGAGAATTACATCGTAGCTAGCCCAGGTAGAGCTAAAATGAGAGATGTAACACTTGAAGAGAACATCAACAGAACAAACTATCGTAGAGCAGACAACATCGATTACAATGATGGTGATTATCTGAGCAGTACTAAATACGGTGACGCAGCTTGGGAAGATCGTTCAGACAGAATGTACGATTATGGTAAAACCACGTTGATTAACAATCGTTCACGCGTATACAAAGGTGGTAGCTGGGAAGATCGTGTGTATTACAACATTCCAAGCACAAGAAGATTCTTAGACGAGAGAAGATCGAGTCGTTCACTTGGATTCCGTTGCGCAATGGATCGCGTTGGATCACCAAATGGAATTGGTTCGAAAGGAGGAGAATAATCTTCAATAAAATGATAACATTACACCCCGCATTAGCGGGGTGTTTTATTTTAGCGCCATGATTGAATCAATATTTCAAAAATATCTCGAAGTACGTCGCGTCACGACAGACACTCGCAACGTTCAGCCCAATGATATTTTCTTCGCCTTGAAGGGAGATAATTTTAATGGGAATCATTTTGCTAAACAGGCCTTGGATTCGGGTGCTTCCATGGTCGTTGTTGACGAGGAAGTGGGTTTTGAGTCAGAACGGTTGGTTAGAGTTGAAGATAGCCTGAAAGCTTTGCAGGCATTGGCAAAGAGATACCGTGAAACGTTTAGTTTTCCAGTGATAGGAATAACAGGAAGCAATGGAAAAACTACCACCAAGGAACTCATGCGCGAAGTGCTAAGCATGAAGTACAAGACCTTTGCTACTCACGGTAACCTGAACAATCACATAGGTGTTCCACTCTCACTTTTAGCTGTTCCTGCAGATTGTGAGATAGCCATTATTGAAATGGGTGCCAATCATCAAAAAGAAATTGCTTCCTATTGCGAATACGCCATGCCGAATTACGGCGTCATCACCAATATTGGTAAGGCACATTTGGAGGGTTTCGGTGGGGTGGAAGGAATCATTAAAGGAAAGGGCGAACTCTTCGATTACGTTTCGGCGCACAATGGAATCTGTTTGGTCAATACTGAATTGGCGCATTTAGACACAATGGCCGAGAGAATTGAACACAAAAAGTATGGATTCAAATCAGGTGGATTTCATTTGGAAATCTTTTCGGAACATCCGACACTTTCATTTGAATTCATTACCCCTTCTGATTCAGAAAAACAGTTGTGTCATTCACAGATGGCCGGGACATACAACCTTTATAATATGGCCACAGCAATCGCAATTGGCCATGAGTTTGGTGTTTCTGCGGAATTAATGAGTAAAGCTATTTCATCTTATATCCCCGAAAACAACCGCAGTCAGTGGTGGGATTCAGGTAAGAACAAAGTGATTCTCGATGCGTACAATGCGAATCCAAGCAGCATGGAAGCGGCATTGTTAAATCTTTCGAAAATGGAGAATACCTTTTTCATTATTGGAGATATGTTCGAAATGGGCGAGTATGCCGAGGAAGAACATCGGAAGATTTATTCACTAACGAAAGAATTAGGATTGGAAGGTATTTTTATTGGAAAGGAATTTCAATCGGTTGGAGCAACGGATTTGATAGATGCTCAAGAAGCATTGTCTTATTTAAAGTTGAATGAGATTAAGGGAAGAATTGTTTTGTTGAAAGGTTCGCGTGGAATGCGCTTGGAACAATTGAAGGAAGTGATTTAATGGTTGTATTTTCGTAAAAAATTAGAAAGATGAATTTTGTAGAGGAGTTGCAATGGAGAGGAATGTTGCACAACAGTATCCCTGAAACAGAGGCCCATTTAAATGCGCAAATGCGTAAGGCATACATTGGATTCGATCCAACAGCAAGCTCATTGGGTGTGGGGAACATGGTTCAAATTATGACCTTGTTGCATTTTCAACAAAGTGGACATAAGCCTGTAGCCCTTATTGGTGGTGCAACTGGAATGGTAGGCGATCCAAGCGGTAAATCTGCAGAACGTAATTTATTGGGTGAAGAAGAACTGCGCTACAACCAAGAATGTCAGCAAAAGCAATTGGAGCGTTTTCTCGATTTCAATTGTGGAGACCGCTCTGCGGAAATCGTAAACAATTACGATTGGTTCAAAGAAATGGGTTTCTTAGAGTTTATTCGTGACGTTGGAAAGCGATTGACAGTTAATTACATGATGGCAAAGGATTCGGTGAAAAACCGAATCAGTGGTGAAGACCGCGAGGGAATGAGCTTCACAGAATTCACCTACCAACTTATTCAAGGATACGATTTTTAT
Source organism: Flavobacteriales bacterium (assembly GCA_044371535.1). Lineage (GTDB taxonomy): Bacteria > Bacteroidota > Bacteroidia > Flavobacteriales_D > Sanyastnellaceae > CAIZGX01. Next base: position 4,447 of record JBILTL010000078.1, read on the forward strand.
TATTTGTGGAAGAACCACGGAATTACCCTCCAGATGGGCGGTTCAGACCAATGGGGAAACATTACTACTGGTACTGAATTGATTCGTAGAATAGACGGAGGAAGCGCTTTTGCATTAACTACTCCGCTTATTAAAAAGGCTGACGGTACCAAGTTCGGTAAGACCGAAAGTGGAAATGTATGGTTAGATGCGGCACGTACTTCGCCTTATAAATTCTACCAGTTTTGGTTGAATGCGAGCGATGAAGATGTGAAGAATTTCATTCGCATTTTCACCTTGAAAGGAAAAGAAGAAATTGAAGCGTTGGAAGCAGCTCATGCGCTAGATCCCGGAATGCGTGCGCTTCAGAAAGCATTGGCCGAAGACATTACTACACGCGTGCACAGCGCAGCAGATACAACACAAGCCATTCAAGCTTCTGGTATTTTGTTCTCCAAAGACAGCATGTTCGATACTCTTCCAAAAGAAATGTTGTTAGACATCTTTGAAGGAGTTCCGCAAGGAACAATGAGTAAAACCGAAATAGAAGCGGGTGCTGATATCATTGATGTTCTTGTTAATTCTGGATTCCTTCCTTCTAAAGGTGAGGCAAGAAGAGCGTTGCAAGAAAACAGTATCGCGGTGAATAAACAAAAGGTAACGCTTGAAACCAAAGTAGACGCTAGTTATTTGATTCATGGTGAATTGATAATTCTTCAACGCGGAAAGAAAAATTACTTCTTGTTGAAATGTCTATAAAATAAGCAGGGGTCCCCTTTGGAACCCCCTGCTTATTTTGTTTAGGAAATCATATCACCAAATTGTCCTGCCCAACACATTTCAATCCGGATAAGAAGTTAGATACTTCTATATTCAAGACGAAGAAGAAAATAAATGGTTGCCTAGGATTCTGAAAAAAGTAAATTACATCCTCTAATCTCGGCGTGATTCATTCTTCCGAGTATTTCAAAGGTCCCATTTTCATGAACAATGCCGACATCTTCTGTTGCAATAAATGAACAGGAATTCTGATTGGCTAGGTCAATAATGTTAAGTCCACCGCGCTTTCCAGCAGGAAGCAACGACAAAGGATCTTGGAGGTCGCGACACACCACTTTCATCCAAGTGGGACAAACAAAAATCCCATTTCCTTTCGAATAAGCTTGGGAAAAAAGCTCGGTCATGCCATATTCGCTGTGAATTTCGGTAAGATGAAAAGCCTTGCACAAAAGAGCATGAAGTTCAGTGCGAGTCAGTTCTGCCCTTCGACCTTTCATGCCGCCAGTTTCCATAATTGAGGTAAACTTTAATGGCATTGGGAATAATTCCGAAAAGTCGAGCAAAGCGAAAGAAACGCCAAGAAGCAATGTTTTTATTTCACTCTTTTCGTTTTCAACGATTTGATTTTTTAGCGCTTCGAAATCATTCAAGAAAAATCCAGACGTATTATGAGCAAAGGGCAACAAGGCATTCGCCATATACACGAGGGAAGAATTGTTTCGCTCCAAATAGGAGGGAAGTAGTGCCAAAATACTCACATCTTCTAAAGGAGTTCCAACGTAATCTTTGAATGTAGGGAAAAAGGATTGCTCGTAAAGCGAGAGGTCGGTCACTAAATGCTGACTACGATTCCCGCCTGTACCGCTGCTTTCAAAGATGTGCACAACGGGTTTGTCTTGACAAACTCGGTGTGTTTTGAAAAAAGAAATAGGTAGAAACGGAATGTCATTCCAATGATTTACCGAATGAATATCTTTCCCTAATGCTTTGCAAAATTGTCCGTATACTACCGTTTCAGTCCACTGCTTTTGAAAAGTTGTGAGAGCGGAAGAGTTAAAATTTTCTGAGGTTGTTTTCGTAAAATCAATCATGCGCTTCACTGTATTGGCTTTCGTTCTCTATATTTACAAAGATGCGAAAGATTGGGACACCACTTTTTATTTTCCTGGCGCTTGTTGTGACCAGCTGTTTGAAGGTCGAGACTTATCCAGATGAGCCGAGTGTAGAAGCTGTGCGCATGACCGTGAGCAGTGATAGTGCTTTTGTGGAAGTTGATTTTATTGATGGTGATGGAAATGTGGGACTTGGTCAAACGGATACATCAGGTGTGTTTGGAGCGTGCGATACACGTTACAATTTATTCTGTGTCTATGAGGAGTTGCGCAATGGAACTTGGATGCAGATAAGCGAAGACCCTTGTGTAAATCCGAACGCAGTTCCATTTTACTACCGTGTTCCTTGGGCCTCACCTCCTGGACAAAACAAAACTCAGAAAGGAACTATTATCGTTCAAATGTATCCGGGATACTATTTGTCCAGTGGTTTTGATACTTGCAGATTTGCTGTTCGCATTTGTGATCGTGATTTGAATTTTTCGAATACGGTGTATTCTCCAATTTATCTTAAACCCTAATAATATTCTCATGTACGGAATAGTTAACTGAGCCATTGAAGAGCTTATTGTAGAAAAGTTTGGCGAAGAAAAATGGGAGGAAGTTAAAGATAAGGCTGGCTTTAAGTCAGAAGGCTTTATGACCCTGAAGCCATATGCAGATGAGCTTACATTTCAGTTGGTAGCTGCAGCGAGTGAAATATTAAGTATTCCTTCAGATACACTTTTGGAGGCATTTGGCGAGTATTGGATTTTATATACTGCGGAAAGAGGATATGGCGAAATGCTCAACCTAGCTGGGGATAGTCTTCCTGCATTTTTAAAGAATTTGAATATGCTTCACGGAAGAGTGAGTAACCTCATGCCAGAGATCGCACCGCCGCAATTCGAATGTATAAATGAACAGGGGAATTCAATAGATTTGATTTACCGCAGTCATAGAATTGGCATGGTACCCATGCTTCTGGGATTAATTAAAGGTCTTGGGAAAAGATTTGGAAAGGAAGTCGTAATCCAACAAGTAGATGATAACACGTCAGAAAGTTCTGCGGTAATTTTTCATTTGACATGGTCCTAGGAGGTTCTCTAAATCACATTCTTGACCGGACCGCACCTTTATATTTTAAAGTTAATGCAGCGGGAGAAGTACTGTATATTTCGAAGTTGTTTTTAAAAGCTATTGGAAAGGATTTTACAGGTCAGCAGGTTGAAGATTTGTTCATATTGTCGAAACCTTTTGCCGAAGTAATATCTAAATTACATAATGAAAAATCATCTTTGGATGAATTGGTATTTTTGAATTCAATAGACGGAAAACAAAAGTATAAGGCGGGCATTCACTTAGTAGAAAACGATTTCTTTTTTACCTGTAACCCAATCATCAACTCAAATTTTTTAATCAAGGATTACAATTTAACAATCAATGATTTTCCGATACATGATACCATGTATGAATTTGTTTTTGCGCAAAGTGCGAATCAAGCCGCGTTGCGCGATGTTACAAATTTGTACGAAAAGGTAGCGCATCGCAAAGAGGAATTGATTAACAAGAACAAAGAGCTAACGTTTCTATTGGGAGAGGTTCACCACCGAGTTAAAAATAACCTTGCTTTTATTTCGAGTTTAATTGAGATTGAGAGTGAGCATTCTGCTTTAACTGAGGTTAAAGGCACTTTAGGAGGAATTCAATCGCGTATTAAATCCATTGCCCTGATACATGAGAGTATGTACAAGAGCGATTTGTATTCAGAACTGTCAATCAAAAGTTATTTTTCTGATTTGATAAATATCTTGTTGGAATTTTATAATCTAAAAGGAAAGATTGAATTAGATATTCAAATAGAGGATATCTTATTTAAAGGCGAAAAAATTGTTCCTCTGTCAATGCTTCTGCATGAGCTATTAACAAACGCGATAAAGCATACCCTCGCTCAAGCGGAAAGGCCAGAGCTTTCTATTTCATTCGTTAAACAAAATTCGGATATTGTTTTCTCCTTGTGTGACCACTCAAATCGCAATGTTGAGGTTCTTCCGAAAAAAGGATTTCAACTTATTGATATTTTTGTTTCTCAATTGAAGGGAAAAAAAGAAACCCATTTAGAAAATGGGTTTCAAACTGTTATTACTTTTCCTTATTAAGAAAGTCTGTTTTTCAATTCTTGATCAATAGCGTCAAGGAAATCTTCAGTCGTTAAATAATGCTCTTCACGTGTTTCAGAACCGTGAATACACACTGCTAAATCTTTCGTCATCTTTCCAGCTTGAACCAAATCAACACATACTTTCTCAAGTGTTTGAGCGAATGTAATTAGCTCTTGGTTGTTGTCTAATTTTCCACGGAAAGCAAGACCTTGAGTCCATGCGAAAATAGAAGCTATCGGGTTAGTAGAAGTTTTCTTTCCTTGTTGGTGCTGACGGTAGTGACGAGTCACAGTTCCGTGAGCCGCTTCTGCTTCCATGGTCATTCCATCAGGAGTGATCAATGCAGAAGTCATAAGTCCTAAAGAACCGAATCCTTGAGCTACGATATCACTTTGAACGTCTCCGTCATAGTTCTTACAAGCCCAAACAAATCCACCGTCGCTCTTCAAGCAGAAAGCAACCATGTCATCGATTAAGCGGTGTTCGTAGGTGATGCCTAACTCTGCGAATTTCGATTTGAATTCATTCTGATAAACTTCTTCAAAGATGTCTTTGAAGCGTCCGTCGTAATGCTTTAAAATGGTGTTCTTCGAAGAGAAATATAAATTCCAATTGCGCATAATGGCCTGGTTGAAACAACTGCGAGCGAAACCGTAAATGCTTTCGTCTGTGTTGTACATTGCCATAGCCACACCATCTCCTTCGAAATTGTATACTTCCCAAGACTTCGTTTCTCCACCGTCTTCCGGTGTGAAGGTCATGGTTAATTTTCCTTTCCCTTTGATGGTAGTATCGGTTGCACGGTATTGATCTCCGAATGCATGACGACCGATGTTAATTGGCTTCGTCCATCCAGGTACCAACTTAGGAATGTTGTTGCAAATGATTGGCTCACGGAAAACGGTTCCACCTACAATATTGCGAATGGTTCCGTTGGGTGACTTCCACATTTTCTTCAAACCGAATTCTTGAACACGTGCT
>JBILTL010000080.1:0-9347 GCA_044371535.1 Flavobacteriales bacterium
TATCTTTAAGGTCATTGAGAAATATGCTTCGTTCGAAAAATGGAAATACGAATCTTTCCTTTTGCTTTCAGATATCTATGTGGCAAAACCAGATTATTATCAGGCTAGAAAGACACTTGATGCAATTATTGCAAAGGTGAAAAACCCTGAAATTTTAGCTCGTGCTCAGCAGAAAAAAATGGATTTAGAAGAGCTTGAAAACCCACGAGAAAAGGTATTAGAAATTCCAATAGATGACACCGATGAGAATATTCAAAACGATGAGTTCCATGAAGAATAAATTGAGAACAATAGGTTTAGCAGTGACATTGGCTATTGCCAGTGCACAGGCGTTTGCGCAGGTGGACAGCGTGCTTATTCAAAGCGCAACATTCGAGGGCGATTTGAATATTTTCTTGCGCGATGCGAATAAAATATCGAACCAGCCTTTCGTTATAGAAACAGAAACGAATGCCTCTTTGTTGAAGTATAACATTCTTCCAACACGACTAATTCCATTTACTCAACCGACTACTATACCCCCCGCTCCTAACCCAATAGGTAATAGTTTGAAAAAACTTCAACAAGGTTGGGTCGATATTTCTTTTGGTAGTTATGTAACCCCGAAGATAGATGCATATTACACTGCGGGAAGATCGAAGAAAAAAGATAAAAAAGGGGATTGGGGAGTTCGCTACGGACATCAGAGCTCCAATGCAAATTTCGAAGTGCTTTCAGGTACTGATCTTCCTACTTCGTTCAGTGAGAACCATGCAACTCTTTGGGGTAAGAAATTCTACAAGAAGACGATTGCAGATGCTAAACTGAATTGGAACAGAAACGTTACCAATTGGTACGGAGTAGACTCCTCTCAGTTGAGCTATTTCCCAGATTTTTCTAGCTTGAAGCAAACCATGAATGTGTACAATGGAAGCCTTGGAATTCGCACGTTTGACCGTGATAGTAGCGATTTGAATTGGTGGGCGAAGGGAGGTTATCGTTTGGCTTCAGATGCATTCAGCTCAAATGAACATTTTGTCGATGTAAGCGGAGGAGCAAGTAAATTGGTGAAAACGGAGGTGTTTAGTGGTGAATTTGGAATGACCTACAATCAGTTTAATTCAACCGGATTGGATTGGTCTCCAGATGCTGCAAATACGTGGGGTGAGGGTGATTCATTGCGAACCACGCGTTCGTTCGATAACGCTATTGTACGCTTCATTCCTTCAGCTTACACGGTATACAAAGACCTTCGTGTGAAGATTGGAATGGGCTTGTACATGCAATCGCGTGGAGAACAACGTGGACATTTCTATCCGCAAGCGGAAGTGAGCTACAGCATTCTTGAAGGTATGTTTGTTCCTTATGCGGGAATTAAAGGGTCTTTGGCTCCGACAACCTATTACGGTTTATACAATCAGAATCCATTTGTTGTTGTTCAGCCTCAATTGCTCAATCAAAACAACAAAATGCAATTGTATGGAGGTGTGAACGGTTCTATCTCTCGTCGCATCAACTACAGCGTTGGTGGAGAGTTGAATAAGATTGAGAATTTCGCCTTCTTTGTGAACGACAGTCTGTTTTCAAGAGGAAACATGCAAGGTGTCGTTTACGATAACTTACGTCTAGCAAAAGTTAAAGGTGAGGTGGAAGTTTTAGGAGGGAAGAAGTGGAATGCCAAAGTCGGAGGTTCATATTCATACTTCGAAACAGATCAGCAATACGCTTGGCAGCTACCGAACCTTCAGTTCTCTGCTGAGGCTTCATATAACATCAACTCCAAGTTCAAGTTCAACTTCCAAGGTATCTATTTTGGAGAGCGCTGGGCGAAGTCGGTTTTACCGGTTACTGGAAGAGATGCTCAATTGCAATTGGATGGCTCTTATGTTTATAAGATGAAAGCTTTCGTAGATGTCAATTTACGCACGACATACACCTACAACGAGCGTCTTTCGGCTTATATTCAATTCAATAATATCTTGGCTCAGAAATACGCTATTTACAGCGGAATTCCGAGCCAACGCTTCTTTGCGGCATTGGGTGCTTCTTATTCATTCTAGAGTAGCTTTTTGTTAACGAAATGTTTATAAAACTACGGGGGCTTCGGCCCCCTTTTTTTGCTACGGCAATGGGCCTTGCGTAACTTTGGGGACCTTGAAAAAATGGGCTTGCCCGTTTCTTCAATTTGAATCAAAAAAGTTAGATAATTAATAGTCCTACGAGAGAATGAGTGAAGAAATAGAAAATACCCTTACCCCCGGTTATACCGCTGATAATATTCAGTCGTTAGAAGGGATGGAGCACGTACGTATGCGTCCTGCTATGTACATTGGAGATATTGGAACTCGCGGTCTGCACCACTTGGTGTATGAGGTAGTGGATAACAGTATCGATGAAGCGTTGGCTGGACATTGCGATACCGTTCAGGTATTTATTAATCCAGACAATAGCATCACGGTTAAAGATAACGGTCGTGGTATTCCTGTAGACATGCACAAGAAGGAAGGCGTAAGCGCCCTTCAAGTGGTAATGACCAAAATTGGTGCGGGTGGAAAGTTCGACAAAGGGTCGTATAAGGTATCAGGTGGTCTTCACGGTGTTGGGGTTAGTTGCGTGAACGCACTTTCGATTGCATTGAAAGCAGAGGTTCATCGCGAAGGAAAAATATATGTTCAAGAGTACAGCTGCGGTAAGGCATTGTATCCCGTGAAAGAAATGGGAATAACAGAGCTTCGCGGAACCACTGTTACCTTCCTTCCAGACAATACCATTTTCGATACAGCGGAATATAACTACGACACGTTAGCGAATCGTTTGCGTGAACTTTCATTCTTGAATAAAGGCATTCGCCTTCATTTAACAGATGAGCGCGTGACCAACGAAGACGGAACATTCAAAAGTGAAGAGTTCTACAGCGAAGCTGGTTTGATCGAAATGGTGAAGTTCTTAGATGAAAGCCGTCCGGCTATCATCGGAACCATTATCCACATGGAACGCACAGACGGTGCTATTCCAGTGGAAGTAGCCATGACTTACAACGATTCATACAACGAGAATGTATTCTCTTATGTAAATAATATCAACACTCATGAAGGTGGAACACACTTGCAAGGATTCAAACGTGGATTAACTTCTACGTTGAAGGACTACGCGGACAAGAGTGGATTGTTGGAAAAGGCGAAAGTTGAGATTGTAGGTGATGACTTCCGTGAAGGATTGACAGCAGTTGTCTCTGTGAAGGTTCAAGAGCCACAATTCGAAGGACAAACCAAAACCAAATTGGGAAACAAGGAAGCTGTTGCTCCGGTATCTCAAGTGGTAAGTGAAATGCTTCAAGCATATTTGGAAGAACATCCAGCCGAAGCGAAAGCCATTGTACAAAAAGTAATTCTTGCTGCTCAAGCGCGCATTGCTGCGAAGAAGGCACGTGAGACCATACAAAGAAAAGGAGTAGGCTCAGGCGGTGGACTTCCCGGTAAGTTGGCTGACTGTTCTGAAAAAGATCCAACGAAGTCAGAGTTGTTCCTTGTCGAGGGAGATTCGGCGGGTGGAACCGCTAAGCAAGGTCGTGACCGTGTGTTCCAAGCGATCTTACCACTTCGTGGTAAAATCTTGAACGTAGAGAAGGCGATGCAACATCGTATTCTTGAGAACGAAGAGATCAAGAACATGTATACCGCTTTAGGGGTATATATTGGAACAGAGGACGACAGTAAAGCGTTGAACACTGCAAAGCTTCGTTATCACAAGATTGTGATCATGTGTGATGCCGACGTAGACGGATCTCACATTGAGACACTTATATTGACGTTCTTCTTCCGTCACATGAAAGAGTTGATTGATCAGGGAATGATCTACATTGCAACTCCACCGTTGTACCAAGTGAAGAAAGGAAACAAAGGCGAATACGCTTGGACCGAAGAGCAACGCGATGCGTTGATCAAGGAAATGCGTGGAGCGGGTTCTGAAACAAGTGTAAACGTTCAACGATACAAGGGTCTTGGAGAGATGAACGCAGAGCAGTTGTGGACAACGACAATGGATCCAACAACAAGAACCTTACGTCAAGTTACCATTGACAACGCTGCGGCGTGTGACCAGATATTTTCTATGCTTATGGGCGACGAGGTTCCACCTCGTAGAGCGTTCATTGAAGCGAATGCGAAATACGCGAAGATCGACGCGTAACCACACTCTACCCGCATTCGAGCGGGCAGGGTAACCTGCAAGAATAAGGGCCTCCATAGGAGGCCCTTATTTATTTCAACGAAGTTGAAACTATTTCAATTTGTCGTTATTCAAATGTCGCGTGGCATCGCGCTCTGTTTTCTTTGCCATGTTTTTATCGAAGGCTTCTTGCAAATTGATGCCTGTCTGATTTGCAAGGCAAATCAGAACAAAAAGAACGTCGGCCATTTCATCGCCAAGGTCTTTGGCTTTATCGCTTTCTTTTTCGCTTTGCTCGCCGTATCGGCGGGCAATGATGCGAGCGACCTCACCAACTTCTTCGGTTAGCATAGCCATGTTGGTGAGCTCGCTGAAATAGCGAACACCAACCGTTTTAATCCATTCGTCAACTTGCGCTTGAAGCGCATTCAAATCTTTTTCCATTAATGTCCTCCGGCCATTTCACCGATTTGAATGTTTTGCTTTTTCAAAATTCCCTTCACGCGATGCGCGTAGAAAGCCAAGTAAGCAAAACATGCAACACCCACGAAGTAAGAATACTGAATGCCTAACACAGCATCGTCAGCTAAAGCACCTTGAGTTACCGAAACAAATCCACCGCCCATAATCATCATGATCAATAGGCTCGATCCTGTATTTGTTCTGCTTCCCAGTCCTGCAATTCCTAAAGTGAAAATACAAGGCCATAGTGTACTGCAGAACAACCCGACAGACATGAACGCGAATACGCTGATCATTCCACTTGCGAAAATTCCAACTAACAAAGCTGCAATTCCAAGAAGCGAATACATCAACAATTGCTTGATCGGATTTCCTTCACTGATTTTGTCAGCTACGATAAGCACAAGCACTAAGCCTAAATAAGGATAGAAGTCTGTTACAACATGTCCAGCAATGGCATTCACGGTCATGAAAATTCCGAAAGCAGCAAACGGAAGAATAATGTTCAATTTGCTTTTCAACGATTGTGAAATGTTGAACGATCCAGCTGCGCTGGTCCAACGTCCAATCATTAAACTGGCCCAGAATAAAGAAACAAACGGAGCAATAGCGCTCTCTTCTGTCCCTAATTTTTGTTTCATGAATTCAGGAAGGTTACTTGCGGTAGATACTTCCACACCTACATACAAGAAGATTGCAAGCATACCCATAGAAAGTTGTGGGTACTTAAGAATAGAAAGTAAACTTGCATTGTCATCGGCAGACTTTACGGTTTCAATTTTGTCTGGCACCGAAGAGAACTTGAACATAACTGCTGCTAAAACGAATGCAGCTCCTAAAACCAAATAAGGAATTTGAACCGCTTTCAAGTCCAATGTGGTTGTGCCACTTCCAATGGCTCCGAAGATCGCGAAGGAAACAATAACAGGTCCTATTGTTGTTCCGACATTGTTGATTCCGCCGGCTAAACTTAAACGCTGATTCCCTGTTGCAGGATCTCCCATTTGAATAGCCAAAGGATTTGCTGCAATTTGCTGAAGCGAAAATCCCAAACCAACAATGAAGAGTCCTGAAATAAGCAACTCGAAAGACGCCGTGTTCGAAGCAGGAATGAACAACAAGGTTCCGCATGCTGAAATCAAAAGCCCAAGCGCCAATCCATTTCTGTAACCAAGTGAATTCAGAATATCACGTTTCATGATTGCTGAAATAGCGAAATACAAAAGCGAACCTACAGTGTAGGCTACATAGAAGGCAAACGAAATTAATTGCGATTGCATTTGCGAAAGGTTCAAGGCTTTCTTGAAAACTGGAATCAAGATGTCGTTACTTGCTGCAACGAATCCCCAGAAAAAGAAAATCGAGATTAATGTTGCCAATGCGCCTTTAGGTGCTTTTTGCATTTTGTTTTGGTTTAAGGTTTGGACTGCAATATAATAATGTAATTTATACAATAAGTATAACAATCATTATTTCTTATTCTTACGCAAGATCTCCTCCCATTTCACTTGAATGCCTTCAGAAGGCAGGGGTGTGTAATTGAATGAAATCTTCCCTTTGTTATTTGTTTCAATAGCAAAAGGAACCGTTTGAATGCGCAGATCGTCGATGAGCTTATAATCATTACCTCCATAAATGGTAGTCAGGTTTGAAAGCTTTAACGATTGCAAAGCTTTTGAGTATTCGTCATAAGAGTGCTGCATTCCAATGGCAATAATGCTGAAGTCGTTTTTGTATTTGGAAGCAAGCTGATTCAACAATGCGAGATCGCGTTGAGAGGTTTTGCTAGAATTGAAAAAATACAAATACATGTTTCGATCGCACTGCTTGCTGAAGACCCATGCCTCCCCACTGTCGTCGTATAAAGTGAAATCCCTCAAATCTCTTTGCGATTTTTCTTTAATCTCTTTCTCGAAATTTTGAATAAGCTGTTTCGCAGTTGGATTTTTTGAAGATGCTGAAACGACTTGGTTTAAGCGCGAAACAAATGCCTCTGACCATTCGTGTGAGTAGTATTTAGTTCGAAGCGCAGATGCGAAAATCACTTCTTCCAATTCTAAATTGAAACTGTTTTCTAAGTTCAGAAATTTAATTATTTCTTCCAATTCTTCGCCCTTTTGCAGAAGAGTATCGAACTTCTGTTTTTCTACTTTGATTAATTTCGGGTCTAAATAATTGCGTGAAAAGAGCTCAACCCATTCGCAAAATGCGGGATTGGTCAAATCAATACGCTTCGACATCTCTTCATAAGAATCGCTTCCACCTGTTAGCGTTTTCAAGTGACCAATTTTGCAGAAAAGGTAATTTTCAACAAATGAATTTTGTTCGATAACTTCTTTCAACTCTTCTTTTATGGTCGTTTCGAAAGCAAAAAGCGATTCGTTGAATTTTGATTCTGCTTTATTCGTTGAATCTTGTGCGTCGCTGAATTTAACAATATCTGAAGTTGGATTCTTCTCACGAATACGTTGAATAGATGCCTTGCTTGTATTGCTTTTTAGAAGCAAGTACTCATACGTGTTGTTCGAAATAAATTCTGCAATGCGATTGTTAATCAGGCCTATCAGAGCATTTGTGGTGCTAGGTGAATTCGATTCAATGCGTGATTCCCAAAATTGAACAAAGCCATTTTGTGTAATGGTGGTATCTGGATTTAAAAAAGTGAGCTTGTACTGTTGATTGGGGTCAACCCAAATTCGCGTCCTTGCGTTTCCAGTGCAAATGACAAGTGATTTGGTTTGCTTAAGCGGAATTTTCAAATTGAAATGACCGTTGCTATCGCCCGAGGTTTGAGTCAAAAGTGAAAGTTGATTCGTCAGGCCATCGGAAACTTCAAAAGCATATACCTTGCTGTCCTTCGCTAAAGAAGCAAAGCCGTTTATTTCTGCTTGTTGTCCGAAGATAGAAGCGAAAAGTGATAAAGTGAAAAAGAATAAACTGGCAATGATTCTCATAACTGAATTCCTTTTGGAAGGAACGAAGAAATGTCGCCGTTATTTTTATAGATCTCGCGAATGACAGTACTTTGAACATGCGATAGCTCGGGAGCAGTCACGAGCAAGATCGTTTCAATGCCATCTGAAATGCTTTTGTTCATGTTCGCAATGGTGCTCTCGTATTCAAAGTCGGTGCTGTTGCGCAATCCGCGAAGCAAATATTTTGCGCCTATCGACTTGCAGAATTCTACTGTCAATCCTTCGTAGGTAGTGACACGAATATTCGCATGACCAGCAAACGTCTTTTCAACGAAAGCCAATCGTTGTTCCAACGAAAACAAATAGTTCTTCGTGGTATTCACACCAATGGCCACAACCACTTCATCGAACAATGCTGCGCCGCGAAGCACAATGTCTTCATGTCCTGTTGTTATCGGGTCAAACGATCCTGGAAATACTGCTATTCGTTTCATTTATTTTCTATTTTGAAAAATGAAAAATGCACATGTCCGTAACTGCGTGCTTGCCAAAAATACGGACTGTCTTCGAATTTTATGTCTTTCCCGTGCTCAATAATCAACAGCTGAAGTTGATCATTTTTCTTCTCGAAAATCAATGCGGGTAATTCCTTCAACCAAGGTAAATCGTAAGGTGGATCGGCGAATACAACTTGAGGTAAGTCGGTTTGTCTTCCTAAAAAAGTGCGTACATCTGCTGTGAAAATATCCATTGTGTCCGCCTGGAAATCACGCTTCACTTGCTGCAAATGTTTGGAATGTTTCGCGCTGCTTTCTACTGCAATAACGCGCTGAACCCCACGCGAAGAGGCTTCCAGGCTAATAGCTCCGGTTCCTGCAAAGAGATCCCACATCAAGTGAACTTCATCCCATTCCACCAAATGTTGCAATACATTGAATAGCGCTTCTTTTGCGAAATCGGTCGTGGGTCTTCCAGTGAAAGACTTGTCTACCTTAATGGTTCGACCTTTCCATTCGCCGCCAATTATGCGCATAGTAAGTGTAATTTCCAGAGGTCGTTCAGCGAATTCGCTTGCATGTTTTCAGAGAATTGAACCTGTCGAACGTACGATTCGAAGATGTTTATGTAGTTCGAATCGAAATGCGTTCCCTGCACAAACACGGGTAAAGAGGCCAAATCAATTCCATATTGAATACATCCATTAGCCAAGAAGTATAAGATGTCTTCTGCCGTATTTCCGGCGTATTCATTCAATAACACCAAGGCGTTATTTTTTTCAATACACAAATAATGTTTTTCCTTTCCCACCCAAAGTGTGGCTTTCGATTGCACCAAACTCGCATGTGCCCGTTGTCCAGGAAGCAATAGGGTAGGCAAGGCAAGGATTTCAACACCAGCAATGAATCGTTCCAAATTCACAACTGAAGAATGCGTTGCGAAAACCACCACCACATCTTGTTGTTCGTTGAAGCGATAGGCTAAAAATTCACTGGAAGAAATTTGAGGAAGGTAATCTTCCAAAGCACTTTCTTCGAACATTGCTTTTGGAATAAGGTTGAAGGCCAGGGGCTCAACTGAAAGTATAGTCTTCTTGAAAACCGCGCTGGGCCAGTGTTTTTGAATCCATGCAACCGATTCAGCAAAAGGAATGCTCTCGCCAATCGGAAACGATTGGTTATGCGTAAATATGATTGTTCCGTCTTCGGGTTGTGCGAAGGCAATGGAAACAAAGAAAGATTCCAGATGCAGCGAGGCATGCAGACGAGCGCTGTTTTCTACAACAGCCGTCGGAATTTGAAATGTTTCAGTGTTCATCTTGAAAAA
>JBILTL010000188.1:0-2613 GCA_044371535.1 Flavobacteriales bacterium
CTGCTGGAAGTGTTACTGAATTTCCTGCTATGTCTGAGATAATAGCAGAGTAGGACCCGGGTCCACCTTGAAAACTGTTTCCTGTGGAGCCGTCTTGCCATACTACGTTGTACGGAGGTTGCCCGCCTGAAATAGTCAAGGTAATGGAACCAATGCCGTTGTTATCACACGCAGGTTGAACGATATCGTTACTCACTTGAAGCGCGGGATATATGGTTAATGAAGTATTTGCTGTAGCATCTCCTCCCGTCGAACCTGTTCCGTTTACAACATTGCCACTCGCGAAAAAGGTTACTGCCTCGTTCAAATTTGCGGGTGCCGTCCAGTTGAATTGGAATACATTGTTTGAAGTCACACCGTTATGCTCGAGGTATGTTCTGCCGTTGAACGCGTTTTGAACCGTAATTGTTTTTTGTTTAACGTTAGACGCAAGGCTGCTATAACCGCTTATAGGCGCGCTTTCTCCGTCAGTTAAAGCAGTGAATTGAAATCCATAGCCGAAAGGATTTCCCATTGAATTGCTAACCGTTACTTTCACAGTATAGGTATTGCCCGCGACGAATTGTGTTGTCGGCACGGTTGCTCCGTTTGCGAACATTTGAATATTAACCGACGCATTGTAATTTCCACCGCTGTGACACTGTCCGCAAGTGTTCTCTCCTGGCGCACCCGTATTACCTGAATTAGCTACAGTAGCTCTTCCGTTGCTGTTAGATGAGAAAAGAAAATAACCAAGTGCACACACGCACAACAATTGAATCCAATTTAAGCGGCTCATGAGAATTTTTTTGTTAAAGTAGTGAAGAAGAATTTAAACAACTATTTGCCACTGCCTTTTAAAACAATCACAACCGTGTAAAAGAGAATTTTAATGTCCATGGCCAAGGACATGTTTTCGAGATACAAGAGGTCATAACGCAAGCGATGAACCATCTGGTCTACGTTTTCAGCATAACCATATTTCACCTGTCCCCATGAAGTAATGCCGGGACGAATGCGGTGAAGCTTGTGATAATGCGGATTGATTTTCGAAATCTGATCAATGTAAAATTGACGCTCGGGTCTTGGTCCTACAAGAGCCATATCACCTGCAAGGACATTCCAGAATTGAGGCAATTCATCGAAACGAGTTTTTCTTAATGCCTTACCAACTTTCGTAATGCGTGAGTCATTGGTTGAACTCAATTGCGGACCAAGTTTTTCCGCATCGGTGAACATGCTACGGAATTTTATTATCTGAAACGGAACCCCATTTCTTCCAATGCGTTCTTGGAAAAAGAAAATCGGTCCTTTCGATGAAGCCTTAACGAGAATTGAAATAACAAGAAGAAGTGGTGATAAAATAACAAGCGCAATTGCACTTAAAACAACATCCAATATTCGCTTAATGCTGAATTGCCAACTGGGCATTAACAGTGTGTTTAAACGAATCAAGGGCACCCCGAAAATGCTTGTCATCTTTACATTTCCAGAAAGTATATCGAAGGTGTCTGGAATAATATTGATTCGAACATTGTAGTTCTCTAACAATGCTAAAATATTTTCGAGCTCCTTGTGATCTCCACTTTCAATTGATAAAATAACTTCTTCAATTTGGTGCTCTTCAATAATTGCGGGCAAGCTTGGGTATTTCCCAAACAGAGGCAGACTCACTGAAAGCTGTTCGTCGGCCCCGTTAATCTTTAAGTACCCTTTAAACAAGAATCCAGGCGATTTTTTTAATGCGTTTATTTCATCTAAAAGCTGAACGGCGCGTGCGTTTCCGCCCAGAATAACTGTTGGGAATCCCCACTTTCTCGACTGGATTTTTTTAACTGTTCTTGATGTAATTGTTAGTCGAAGAAGTAAGGTTGACCCCAAGTGTGCCAACAACAGAAATCCGAAGGTGGTGTAATAATAATGGTAATTAGGAAGCTCATCGTCTAGCAAAAACAAAAAGAAAATAACGATGTTTCCAATTAAAGAAGTTGCAAGTACTTGTCCAATTTCACGAAGACGATGCCTCCTCATAACATCGGAATACATGCCCCACATGGCGTAGAAACAGATCCACGCCAATGGAATAAAAATAAGCGCGACAAAGAAATTCTGATCCGTATGAATGCCTAAGTCATAGCCATATTTAACCGACTCGAATTTCTTTCTAAGAAAATAGAGGCTGGCCCAAGAGCAACCAGCAGCTATCCAATCTGCGGCTACATACGAAAATATGATTCCTTTATTTTTCAATATCTAATTACGTTCGCTACCAAGTCACCCACTTCAAATTATCTAGAAAAATGTTCACTGGTGTAGTTGAATTTGTTGAGTTCGATTCAATATAAAATTCATGAAATTGTGCCGTCGGATTTTGTTGGAGTATGTACCCGAAATCGATGTATATCTTTTTCCATGAAGGCGTCAAGCCATCTCCACTGCTCGAAGGGTTAATAATTAATGCTGGGTTTTTCGAGGTAATTCCTCCTGTAGTAGTAATGAACCCTACAGAAAAAGTATTGTTACTGCTGTAATTCATTTCAAGAAAAACGTTGTCCCCACTGGTGTAATTTAGATTGTCATCGTCTTTGTAATAAAGTTTACTCGCCCCAACATCTAAATGCCCCAAGCCGCTTC
>JBILTL010000189.1:0-2612 GCA_044371535.1 Flavobacteriales bacterium
CAAATCAAAATTCAAAACAACGAATCAACTTGTCAAAGAGTCGTTTGAAAAGAAACAAGCAAATAGCGTAAATCTTATTGCACGCGCTCTAGATGAGAACTTCACTGTAACATGGAAAGGTGATTTTACCTTTACCCAGTCATCTGCGTCATTCACTAATTTCAGTTTTCATTCAAATATTATTTTAGATACTGAGGAAATCACGAAATTAACTGAGGAACTTGAGTTGGACTTGAATGGTTGGGCCGAGAAATCCTATTTCGTAGCGACGCATGCTGGAAAGTCTTACCGCTTGCCTTATTCCTTCCCTATTGAATTTAGTTTTCAGAAACAATCTTCAAAAAATGTTGTATTTCTCGACAAAGCAAATCAGTCTACATTCAACTTTCTTCTCAACAGCAGGTATACGAGAAAATTATTACTTCCAGCAAGAACAAAATTGCACTACAGCACTTTTTCGACTGAATTAAAAACTTCTGAATACGCTACACCTTTGGAATCGAATGTAAGTCGGGTCATGTCCATTGAACTTCCCTCATCATACGGCGCATTGCCTGCTATGGCTCTTTTCGGCAGAGGTTACAAATTGGGAGTGAGTGGTTATAGACAGATGTTTGACAAAGAACAAAGAAAGAAACGTTGCGCCACACAAAAATTTATGGTAATTGGCTTTACTGCCGGAACACTTTCCGGTTTGACCCGCTTCTTTGCGAACAGTTTGTATAATGAAGATCCCGTTAGGTACAAGAATTCACCGAATGTAGCCGATATCAGCAAGAAAATTATCACAGGCTCTTGTATACTGTATTCAACAATGATTGTCATCGACTTTTCCCGGACATTACACCTCGTTAAAACAACTAAAAGAAAAATAACAGCTATCAATTCCATGCTCGATGAGAATGTAATTTATTCGAATTAATATTTTCTTTAAGATTTGAGAAATTGACTCTTAATTTAATTTTTTCTTAATGGTTGATTTTTGCCGACTCTAATTTGATGTTTCAGTTTTTTCAGGAAACTTAACGAATCAATCTGAGAAAGTCATTGTGGCGGAACAGAAACTACCCTTCCCCCAAAAAAAATCCCACTTCAAAGTGGGATTTCTGAGTTTCGTTCAAACTGTATATTACTTAACCTCCTGCACAAAATCACTCATCGACTTCCTTACCTTCTTGGCATTAATCAAATAATCTTTTTCCGGATTGCGGTAGCCCAGAGGTAGAAGTAAAACCGACTTCAACCCTTTAGTTTCAAGTCCCAAAATACGATCGACTTCAGCAGGAATAAATCCTTCCATAGGTGTGCAGTCAACCTCTTCCATTGCAGCTGCAAGCATGGCAATACCAAGCGCTATATATGCTTGCTTCGATGCATGCTCGAAATTCACGTCGGCCGGACGAGGTGGATAAGACTTCAAAATACTATTGCGATAGTTCTCCCAACCTTCGCTCTTCACCCCTCTTACTTCATTGACTAAATCGAACCACTTATTAATGCGCTCTTCAGTATACGTATCCCATGCTGCGAAAACCAAAAGGTGAGAACAATCTTCAACTTGACTCTGATTGTGAGCTGCAACTCTCAATTGTGACTTCAACTCAGCATTCGTAACAACCAACAATTCGTAGGGTTGCAATCCGCTAGAAGAAGGAGATAAACGAATGGCTTCCAATATTCTCTCAATCTTTTCATCACTCACTTTTTCACCATTCATGGCCTTCACCGCATATCTCCACTCCATTCTTTCAACTACATTCATATCGCTATTATTTTTTGTAAAGTTATTTCTTAATCTACCTGTTGAAACAACAATCTCAAAGACATGTTCCCTCCCATTCAAAAAAAAATATTATTTTCACTTGCCTTTTACACAATCGAAATGAAACAACCCGTTGCACAACTATTGCTGATGCTTACTGTTCTTTCCTTGGCCTCATGCTCAATCGAAAAACGCGTTTACACCAAAGGTTATCACATTTCATGGCTGCATACCGTTGGAATAGATGCTTCGCAAGGTTGTTCCAAAGGTGCTTCGCAAGTCCTTCCGAAGGACCTTTCATCGAATCTTTCGCAGAATCTTGAGACAGATATTTCACAAGACCTTTCATCGAATCTTTCGCAAAATCTTGAAACAGTTGTTTCACAAGACCTTCCGAAGGCCCTTTCAACAAAAAAAACTAGTCCAAACATAGCGGCAGTAAATGATTTCAAAACAATACAAACAAAGCAAGACACCGTCATTCCCTCTGTCAATGAGGATTATGTTGGCAGTCCTTCCAACTCAAATACAAACACAAAACCACCCTTCTTAAGCGCGCCCATTCGAAGACCAAAAACAATTGAATCACTTAAAGTAAGTATCGGAAGAGATTTCAAATTGGCACTTTTATCAATCCTAACCATGGGCATTTCATTGGGATTTCTCTATTTAATTTCTTTGGTTTCAACTTCAGGAGATGGCCGAGGAATAATTTTCTTTGGATTAACTTTTTTGGCAAGCATTTTCACTTTTATCTTTTATCTAACAAGAGCTATCATTAGAACTTTCAAATTATCTGCTCTCAAGGTTGTTGGAAAATCTGATGAGACAGAGATCAATAGAAACTCAA
>JBILTL010000091.1:0-8645 GCA_044371535.1 Flavobacteriales bacterium
CAATGCCTCTTGAACTTGCGCGTCGTTTGCTTTCGTTTCCTGCAAGCAAAGGACATCTGGGTTCATGATTTGAAAATCTTCAAAGAAGGTTTTCTTCGTGATGGCGCGAACACCGTTTACATTGAATGAAATGAGTTTCATATTCGATTACATGTTTCTTCTGTACTGTCCGCCAACATTGAAAAGGGTAGATGTGATTTGTCCAAGCGAACAATACTTCACCGATTCCATTAATCGCTCGAACAAGTTTCCTTGTGTGATTGCTATTTTTTGAAGTTCAATTAATTCTTCCGCCGCTTTTGCTTCGAATCCTTTTTGAAGATTGGTAACGGTTTGAATTTGCATTTCTTTTTCTTCTTCAGTAGCGCGAATGATTTCTTTCGGAAGAATAGTCGGTGAGCCTTTTGAAGACAAGAAGGTGTTCACTCCAATAATTGGAAACTCACCCGTGTGCTTCAAAGTTTCGTAATACAAACTTTCTTCTTGAATCTTTCCGCGTTGGTACATGGTCTCCATGGCTCCAAGAACTCCGCCACGCTCTGTGATTCTGTCAAATTCTGCCAACACGGCTTCTTCAACCAGTTCAGTAAGTTCTTCCGTAATGAATGAACCTTGCATTGGGTTTTCGTTTTTCGCTAAGCCTAATTCACGATTAATAATCAACTGAATGGCCATCGCTCGGCGAACACTTTCTTCCGTCGGAGTGGTTATAGCCTCGTCATAAGCATTCGTGTGTAAGCTGTTGCAATTGTCATAGATAGCATACAATGCTTGAAGTGTTGTACGAATATCGTTGAAGTCAATTTCTTGAGCATGTAAACTTCTTCCTGAAGTTTGAATGTGATACTTCAACATCTGCGCGCGCGGGTTCGCACCGTATTTCTTCGCCATGGCTTTCGCCCAAATGCGACGAGCTACACGTCCGATTACGGCATACTCCGGATCAATTCCGTTGCTGAAGAAGAACGACAAGTTCGGTCCGAACTCGTTAATGTCCATTCCTCTGCTGAGGTAATATTCAACATAGGTAAATCCATTCGCTAATGTGAACGCCAATTGCGTAATCGGATTCGCACCGGCCTCTGCAATGTGGTATCCAGAGATAGAAACACTGTAGAAATTTCTTACTTTATGTTGAATGAAGTACGACTGCACGTCGCCCATTAAGCGCAATGCAAATTCAGTAGAGAAGATACACGTGTTCTGCGCTTGGTCTTCTTTCAAGATATCTGCTTGAACGGTACCGCGAACAACGCTTAGCGTTTCAACTTTTATTTTTTCGTAAACGGAAGCCTCTAAAACTTCGTCTCCTGTACATCCAAGAAGCATCAACCCAAGTCTGTTGTTTCCTTCCGGAAGTGGACCTTGATAAGTAGGACGAGTCAAACCTTTTGCATCCCATTTCGCTTTCAGCACCGCTTCAACCTTCGCTTCTAATTTGTTTTCACGAATGTATTTTTCGCAGGATTGATCAATGGCAGCATTCATGAAGAAGGCGAGGAGCATGGGCGCAGGACCGTTGATGGTCATAGACACCGAAGTCTTCGGATCAGATAAATCAAATCCACTGTATAATTTTTTGGCATCGTCTAAGCAACAAATGCTCACGCCCGAGTTACCCACCTTTCCGAAAATATCTGGACGGTATCCAGGATCGTTTCCATAAAGAGTAACACTGTCAAACGCAGTAGACAAGCGCTTTGCAGGCATGCCCAAACTCACGTAGTGGAAGCGACGATTGGTTCTTTCCGGTCCGCCTTCTCCGGCGAACATACGCGTTGGATCTTCGCCTTCGCGTTTGAATGGGAAGAGACCTGCTGTGTATGGGAATTCTCCAGGTACATTTTCTTGAAGCGACCACTTCACAATATCTCCCCACGATTTGTATTTTGGAAGAGCCACTTTCGGAATGCGTGAGTGTGAAAGCGATTTCGTTGACGCTTCCATTTGAATTTCTTTGTCGCGCACCTTGAAGGTGAAAATGTCTCCGCTGTACGAAGATTTCTTTGCTTCCCAGTTTTGAAGGAGGTTCCACAAGTGTGGATCGAAATCCATTTTGATGCGATCGAACGAAGCTTCCAAGTGTTTGATGGAAATTTCGTTGGTCTCGTTGTTCTCTCCATCGCGAAGCGCGGTGAGAGCGATGTTTAATCCGTATAGTTTTTCAGCAATCTCTGATTGTCTGTTTACCCAAGCGTCGTATGCGCGATTGTTTTCAGCAATTTCAGAAAGGTAGCGTGTTCTGTTTGGTGGAATGATATAGACCTTCTCGCTTTGCTCGGCGGTGAGTTCAAACGTTGTTTGAAATTTAGCTTGTGTCTTTTCATTCAACTTGTCAATGATCATGCGGAACAAGCTATTCGTCCCAGGGTCATTGAATTGCGAAGCAATGGTTCCAACAACAGGAAGGCTGTCTTCGGGCGCATCCCACAGTTGGTGGTTGCGAATGTATTGCTTGCGCACATCGCGAAGCGCATCTAACGCACCGCGTTTGTCGAACTTGTTAATCGCAACCACATCGGCGAAATCGAGCATGTCGATTTTCTCCAATTGACTGGCTGCGCCGAATTCCGGAGTCATGATGTACAATGCTACATCGCTGTGATCCATAATCTCCGTATCGCTTTGCCCAATACCGCTCGTTTCTAAAATGATGAGGTCGAATCCGGCAACTTTCAACACGTTAACGGCTTCGGCTACGTGCTTGGAAAGGGCGAGGTTACTTTGACGTGTTGCAAGCGATCGCATGTAGACGCGGTCGTTTTTAATGGCGTTCATGCGTATGCGATCGCCGAGTAATGCACCGCCAGTCTTTCTTTTTGAAGGGTCAACGGATATAATGCCGATGTGCTGCTCTGGAAAATCTAAAAGGAAGCGACGAACGAGTTCGTCGACCATGCTTGATTTTCCGGCACCGCCGGTTCCTGTTATTCCTAAAACCGGCGTTGCAGATTGCTTCGCTTTTTCTTGAAGCGAAGTAATAAAAGCACTGTGCTCCTCAGGGAAATTCTCAGCCGCAGAAATGACTTGCGCAAGGCATGCGTCTTTCTTCGATGAAATATCTTCTAAACTATAATGCAACGTTTTTCCAGTTGGAAAATCACATTTCTCAACCAAGTCGTTGATCATACCCTGAAGTCCCATGGCACGTCCATCATCTGGATGATAGATTTTCGTGATGCCATAATCCTGCAATTCCGCAATTTCTTCAGGAAGAATAGTTCCGCCACCACCTCCGAAAATCTTAATGTGTCCGCAGCCTTTTTCCTTCAATAAATCAAACATGTATTTGAAGTACTCTGTGTGACCGCCTTGATAGCTAGTCATGGCAATGGCTTGCGCATCCTCTTGAATGGCAGTGTTCACAACCTCTTCAACGCTTCTGTCGTGTCCCAAGTGAATAACCTCACATCCGGTCGACTGAATAATTCTGCGCATGATGTTAATGGCGGCATCGTGTCCATCGAATAGGGATGCTGCTGTTACAATGCGAATCTTGTTTTTTGGAGTATATGGAATGGCTTCTTGCATAGTTCTAAAATAGTGTCGCGAATTTACGAAGACCACGACGAAAAGTTGGATTTTATAAAGGGTTAGTTTATGTTACGCGATTGTTAAGGTCTTAAAGATAGGTTCACCTTTATTTAACGCTATCGAAATCTTGCCCTTCCAAGAATCGGATTTCTTTGTTTCATGCAAGAAGAACAAAAATTACCTTACGTGCCTGCGGGCTTGGAAAGTGATTTCGCACATTTTTCAAGAGCGTTGGCACACCCTGCAAGAGTGACTATTCTTTTGGAAATGATGAAAAGCCATGGAGTCGTTGAGGGCCGTGTGGTTGACGTGCCCGGGATGTCACCCTCTACCGTGATTCAACACCTTCGAGAAATGAAGAAGAGTAGCATTATCGATGGACGCATTTTTGGAATGAGATCGAAGTATTGGATTTCCAAAGAGGCGATGGTTTATTTTCAAAAAACTTCCTGCGATTTCTTCTCAACGTTCGCAACATTGGCTTAACAAACGATGCCGAATGTTAACTCTAAAATAATTCGCTATTTATTTCTAATCAATCTTACTGCTTTTGTTTCGCAGTCATGAAAATGAATGATCAAATGAAAAAAAAATCAATCCTGTTTTTATTGTTTTTGTCGTGCTTATCTGTTGGCGCGCAGACTGTTATTAAAGGAACCGTCGTAAACTCTTCGGCTGAACCAGTTGTTGGAGCAATCATTATTGTAGAAGGAACTTCTTTCGGAGCGGCTTCGAATGCTTTCGGTGAATACAACATTGACGTTAAGAATGGTGGAAACTACACCATTGAGGTAAAGGCAATTTCTTATGCGACCCAAAAGATTTCTGGAATTGAAGTTGCTTCAGGAAAGGAAATAAAGGCAGATATTGTTCTTCAATCAGAATCATTCATGGTTGGTGGAGGAGTGGAAATTAAAGATTTCCGCAAGACTAGCACAGAAGCTGCAGTTATCTTGGAACTGCGTGAGGCGAAAGGTGTGGTAAGTGGAGTAGGAGCTGTTCAAATTCAAAAAGGACAAGATAGAAATGCATCGGAAGTAGCAAGAAGAATTCCAGGGGTAACCATTATTGACAATCGTTTCGTTATGGTTCGTGGATTGACGGAGCGTTACAACGCTGTAATGATGAACGGTGTTTTGGTTCCGTCATTGGAGCCAGATGTTCGTTCATTTTCTTTCGACCTTATTCCAAGCCAAGCAATTGATCGCTTTTTAATTTTCAAATCGCCATCTCCAGATCTTCCAGGAGAATTTGCTGGTGGTGCTATTAATGTTTACACCAAGAATTTCCCTGATTACAAAACTTCGTTAGATGTGAGTATGGCGACGAATTACCGTTCGAATACAACAGGACAAGAAATTTTGAGCAATGTGAATTCTGGTTCGGAAGCACTTGGTTTCGATAATGGAACACGTGATTTACCATCTGATTT
Source organism: Flavobacteriales bacterium (assembly GCA_044371535.1). Lineage (GTDB taxonomy): Bacteria > Bacteroidota > Bacteroidia > Flavobacteriales_D > Sanyastnellaceae > CAIZGX01. The sequence continues at coordinate 4,967 of JBILTL010000091.1, forward strand.
TCCAAGCAATGTTCGTAACGCAACGACTGAAGAAGAGCGCAGAGCATTAAGCTTAGCATTGCCAAATTCATGGGGATATAAATCAGAAACGGCATTGCCTGATCGCCGTGTTAACGTGTCGTTCGGTAAACGTTTTCAAACAGAAAAAATTCAATTCGGAAATTTTACTGCGATTAGTTATTCAAGAACTGCACAGCGCCAAAATTCGCATCGTCTCGACTATAATGTATTCGACGAAGCAACACAAGTAAGTGATACGGTCTTTTCATTCGACGACATGATTTATCAAAAGAACGCTAACGTCGGTGTTCTTCACAACTGGGGAATGAAAACCTATAAAAGCTTCATTGAGTTTAAAAACTTCTTGAATCAAAATGGTCTTCAGTCGAACACATTCAGAACAGGTCGTGCATTGGAAGAAGGTAACTACCGTCAAGAGTATTCTTTCCGTTACACCGAGCGTCGCATGTACAACACGCAATTGACAGGAACACATGAGTTGTTCAAAGGAAAGGGAAGTTTAAACTGGGCGTTAGGTTATGCACAAACAAGAAGAAACGATCCAGATTGGAAACGTATTCGTTACACTCGTCCATTAGACGATTCAGACGAGAACTTTCACGCTTACTTCACAACTGTGGCTCAACCTTTCTTCTCAGGGAGATTGTTCATGAACTTGAAAGAGGATGTAAGAACGTATGCTGCGAACTACGAGCATAAGTTAAAGCAACTTAACACAGATAAAGAAAAACCACGCTTTGCAACGATTAAAGCTGGTTTCTACATTGAAGACAAGGACCGTGATTTCGGTTCACGTAACTTAGGCTATGTGATCAATGCTTTCGATTTCGATTGGAACAAAGACACCACGAGCATTGGGAATATATTGGCTCCTGAAAACATGGCCGATTCAACCGGATTCTTATTAGATGAAGACACTCGTGGAGCAGATAAGTACCATGCTTCTTCAAACTTATACGCGGGTTATGCAATGCTTACTTTACCCTTCGAGAAATTAACTATTTCAGGTGGTATTCGTTTGGAGCAAAATTCACAAGTGTTAACCAGTGCTGACATTACGGGAACCCCGATTACAGCAACGCTTGATTCGCTAGTGTTCCTTCCTTCCGTAAACGTTTCTTACACGTTAAATAAGAAAACGACCTTACGCGCAGCATACGGAAAGACAGTGAACAGACCTGAGTTTCGTGAATTGGCTCCGTTCAGTTTCTACGATTTCGAAAACAACTTCATCAATACAGGTAATCCGAATTTGACTTTCGCAACGAACTCAAATGCAGATTTACGTATTGAACACTACCCTTCAAATACAGAATACCTAAGTGCTGCTTTATTCTATAAAGAGTTTAACAATCCGATTGAGCCTTACTTCGTTCCTGGAGTAGGTTCAGGTGGTACACGTAGTTTCGCTCCGGGTAATGCTTTGGGTGCAACCAGCTACGGAGTGGAATTCGATATTCGTAAGTCGTTAAAGGAATTGACTGCAAACAGAGTTCTGCAAAACTTGACTTTGGTGGCTAATGCTTCTTTCATTAAGTCAGATATTCAAGTGAGTGCAGATGGATTGGCTTCAGGATTGAATCCAAATCGTCCAATGGTTGGACAATCTCCGTATATCATTAACGGAGGGTTGTACTACGACAACGATTCTTTGGGATGGCAAATCACAGTGTTGTACAACCGCATTGGCCCACGTGTTACGATCGTTGGTATTCCTGATATACCTGAGGTGTATGAAATGTCTCGCGACATGTTAGACATTGCGATAACAAAATCGTTCAAAAACGGATTCTCTGTGCGCGCGGGTGTTCAAGATGTTTTGAAACAAGATTTCGTATTCCTTCAAGATGCTAATCAGGATGGTAAATTAAGCCGCGCGAATGACCAACGTCTTCAATACTTCAACAGAGGTAATTACTGGAGTGTGACCTTGAGTTACAAGTTCAGAGAAGATGTGAAAGCATCGAAGAGAAAGAACTAACATAACATTCGCTTAAAACACATAACATTCCCCTTCGAATTGCATAATGAATCCTTAAGTGCTTCATCATCTTCTTATAAAGTGGCTGAAGGAAGTTTGCACAAACAAATTCAAATCATGAAAAAACTTTTATTCTCTTGCGCGCTTCTGTTGGCGGGTCTTGCTAGTCAAGCGCAGATTGTGGTAAGTGGAAACATTGACATCAATGGAACTACTACCTGGACAAACAATAACATTTACATCCTTTCTGGATTCGTAAAGGTTACAGCTAACGATACTTTGGTTATTCAACCGGGTACTATTATCAAAGGTGATCTTGTTACCAAGGGATCTTTAATTATTGAGCGTGATGCATACATCAACGCGCAAGGTACAGTTGAACAACCGATTGTTATGACTTCACAAAAAGCTGCCGGGCAAAGAAGTTACGGCGACTGGGGTGGTTTAATTATTTGTGGAAGAGCTGCAGTGAATTCTCCAGCTAACGCAGGAAACGGAACTGCAGCAGGTGAAGCAGTAGTTGAAGGTGGAGTGGGATCTATCTACGGTGGTGGTGCGAACCCAGAGCCAAACGACAACTCAGGTATTATCAGTTACGTTCGTATTGAGTTCGGTGGAATTCCTTTCCAACCGAATTCTGAAATTAACGGTATCACCATGTGCGGTGTTGGTAATGGAACAACCATTGACCACGTTCAAGTTTCTTATTGCGGTGACGATGCTTTCGAATGGTTCGGTGGTAACGTTAACGTGAAGAACATTATTTCTTACCGTAACTGGGACGATGATTTCGATACCGATTTCGGATACCGCGGTAACGTTCAATTTGCATTAGCTGTTCGCGATCCACAAATCGCTGACCAATCAGGTTCTAACGGTTTCGAGTCGGATAACGATGCAACTGGAAGCACAGCTATTCCAAATACACAACCTCACTTCTCTAACGTTACAATCGCAGGTCCTCTTTTGTTCCCAGCAACAATGAATTCAAACTACAAGCGTGCTTTGCACTTGAGAAGAAGAACTGAGACAAGTACATTTAACAGTGTTTTTGCAGGTTACCCAGTTGGTCTTCTTATTGAAAGCTCATCTACACTAGCAAATGCTACCGCGAACACGCTTCGTTTCAAGAACAACGTCATTGCACAAATGAACGATTCATTAGCGACTACTACTTCCGCTAACCCAAACAATATCAGCGGATCATTCAACATTACGAATTTCTTCAATGCAAATTCTAATGCGTTGGTGAATTCAGGTTCTGAACTTGGTTGGAACAGCATCAGTCTTTCAAACCCAGACTTCTCTCTTCAGGCTAACTCTCAGTTGTCTTCAGGTGCAGATTTCACAGATTCATACTTGCAAGACGCATTCTTTACTCCAGTTTCTTTCCGTGGTGCAATTGGTTCAGAAGACTGGACTTCTTGTTGGGCAGAGTGGGATCCACAAAATGCTGACTACTCTTCAGCTATGAACAACGCAATTACAGCGAATGTTTCTTCAACGGGTTCTTCTTCAATCTGTGAAGGCTCTATGGTTACCTTAGTTGCTACTTCTTCAGATGGAACATCTGAATTCACATGGAGCAACAACGGTGCTACTGGAACATCTCAAGAGGTTATGACTGCAGGAACATACAGCGTTACTGCTCGTAACAATAAAGGTTGTACTGCAAAC
>JBILTL010000190.1:0-2593 GCA_044371535.1 Flavobacteriales bacterium
CCCGATGTATTGTCTTTCAAACAAGATAAAAAACACGCGCATAACCAAACCTTTCAAGACCGTTTAAAACAATGAGCTTAACCGAAATTGCTTTTTACTTTCTGTCGTTCCTCGCAATTTTCAGCGGTCTCGCTGTTATTCTTAGCAGGAATCCAGTGCACAGTGTCCTTTACTTGATTGTAACGTTTTTTAGCATTGCAGGACATTACTTTTTAATGAATGCGCAATTCCTTGCAGCGGTTCACATCATTGTTTACGCTGGAGCCATCATGGTATTGTTCCTCTACGTAATCATGATGTTAAACTTGAACGAAGAGCAAGAAGAGAAAACAAAATCATGGGTGAAGATTGCTGCGGTGGTTTCGTCGTGCAGCATCATGCTCATTATGGTTTCACTAATTTCGAAATCTACCTACTCCTTAGGTAAAGCTCCTATGGCGGGCGATGCTGGATTGGTTCAGAACCTTGGAAAAGTATTGTACAAAGACTACCTACTTCCATTCGAATTGGCGTCTGTGTTGTTCCTTGCCGCTATGGTTGGAGCCGTTTATTTATCTAAAAAAGAAACTTCAAAATCGTAATTATGGAAATCCTTCCGAACATTACCATACAGCATTATTTGTGGCTAAGCACTGCCTTATTCGCTCTAGGTGTTTTTGGTGTTCTGCTTCGCAGAAACGCAATTCTTATGTTCATGTGCATTGAGCTTATGCTGAACGCGGTGAACATTGCACTGGTAGCTTTTTCAAAAGTGCACGGCGACACTTCAGGACAAGTATTCGTATTCTTCATTATGGTTGTTGCCGCTGCGGAAGTTGCAGTTGGATTGGCCATTCTGATGATGCTTTACCGCAACTTGCACACAACAGACACCGACGCTTTAAACAACTTGAAGGGATAAGCCATGGAAAAATTAATTACACTCGTACCGCTCTTCCCGTTAGTTGGATTTCTTTATCAAGTTTTCTTCGGGAAAAACACTTCGAAACAACTCACCACCATTATCGGTTCTGGAGCCATCTTCGCTTCGTTCGTTGTTTCATTGATTGTCTTCAACAGTCAACTTCATTCGCACCAAGCAGTCACTGTGAAAGTGTTCGAATGGATTCACGCTGGAAGTCTTCACATTGATCTAGCCTTTTTGGTAGATTCACTTTCTTCAACCTACCTCCTATTCATTACCGGAGTTGGTTTCTTAATTCACATTTACTCTTCGGGGTATATGAGTCACGACGAAGGATTCAATCGCTTCTTCGCGTACCTGAATCTGTTCGTTTTCTTCATGTTGATTCTTGTTCTTGGCGACAGTCTTGTGACGTTGTTCGTTGGATGGGAAGGCGTTGGTGTTTGTTCATTCATGCTTATCGGATTCTGGTACAAGGAACACGCAAACAACGAAGCTGCTAAAAAGGCCTTCATCATGAATCGTGTGGGTGACCTTGGATTAATTGTCGCAATGATTTTAATCTTCAGCAACACTGGAACATTGAACTATGTTGAATTATTCAACCACGGAAAAATTGCTTCATTGTCTCCTTCATTGTTAACTACCATTGCCATCTTCTTATTCATTGGAGCAATGGGTAAGAGTGCACAGTTCCCACTTCACACCTGGTTACCCGATGCAATGGCAGGTCCAACTCCCGTGTCTGCATTGATTCACGCAGCAACCATGGTTACTGCAGGTATTTACTTGGTAGCGCGTAACGGAGATCTTTTCGAAATGAGTCACACCGCTTCGAACTTGGTTATGTACGTTGGATTAATCACGGCGTTAATGGGTGCAACCATAGCGCTTACCCAAAACGACATTAAGAAAGTATTGGCTTACTCAACTGTTTCTCAATTGGGATTCATGTTTGTCGCGTTGGGAATGGGTGCGCATAGCATTGCGGTCTTCCACGTAATTACACACGCCTTCTTCAAAGCATTGTTGTTCTTAGGTTCTGGTTCTGTGATTCACGGAATGGGCGGAGAACAAGACATTCGCAGAATGGGTGGATTGAAGAAATACATGCCAACAACACAGAAGACCTTCTTAATCGGAACACTCGCTATCGCAGGTATTTTCCCATTCGCAGGTTTCTTCTCGAAAGATCAAATCTTGGCGCATGCCATGGAGCACAACATGCCTGTATTCATTTTATTGGTAATTGCTTCAGCTTGCACAGCGTTTTATATGTTCCGCATGTATTACTTAACCTTCCACGGAAAGTTCAGAGGAACACACGATCAAGAGCATCACCTACATGAGTCTCCGGCTTCAATGACACTTCCTTTGTGGGTGTTGGCAGTAATGTCTGTAGTGGGGGGATTCATTGGATTCCCGCATGCATTGGGACACGCGATTCATTTCCCACACGCATTGGATCACTTCCTTGAAGGACCCGTTCTTGTTGCCGTTGGCGACATGTCGGTTACCGTTGAAATTATCTTGGCTTTGGCTACGATGGGTATTGCAGTTGTAATGATTTACGTAGCACACAACATCTATATCGCGAAAGCCACTCCAGTTTTGGAAGACAACGAAATCACTTCACCTTTCCACAAATTGCTTCACAAGAAATACGGATTCGACGAGTTGTATGAAGCA
>JBILTL010000191.1:0-2572 GCA_044371535.1 Flavobacteriales bacterium
TTTTAAAGACATTGACCGATTGGAATTTCGTTCAAAACGAGAAATTCTTAGCCTCTGACGAAGATTAGCGAATCAATTAAAATTGTTTATTCTTTCTCACGTATTTTTGGAATATGACCACAAGGCGTTTTACCTATTTTTTTCTGATTGCTATTGCTAGTCTTTTGTGGACATGCACGCATGAGGCGCCTGAAGGTCCAACAGCGACTCCATATAATTTGGTGATTCCGCCATTTTTTCCACCCATGGATATCCCTTCAGATAATCCTTTAACGGTGGAAGGCATTCAATTAGGAAGATATTTATTTTGGGAAAAAAAGTTGAGTGGAAACGATGCTATGTCTTGCGGAACCTGCCACTTACCGGAACATGGTTTTTCTGATCCGAATCAATTCTCAACAGGAATAAACGGAGAAGTAGGTAAACGTCAGGCCATGCCGTTGGTTAACATGGGTTGGTCTACTTCATTTTTTTGGGACGGAAGAGAGACAACACTAGAGGCACAAATTTCAGATCCAATTGTGAATCCAATTGAGATGAATGAAAACTGGGAGCATGCGATTGAGCAAATAGATTCAGATCCGCTTTACGATGCATTGTTCTTCAAGGCCTATGGATCTAATGAGGTAACGAAAGAGAAAATCACGAAAGCGATAGCTTCATTTTTGAGAACGATGATTTCTGCGAATTCGAAATTTGATAAGCAACGCATTGGGCAATACCAGTTTACTCAATCAGAATTGAACGGTTTTAATTTGTTTCTTTCTGAAGGAGGAAGTCCAGATCAAGTTCCTGGTGGAAGTTTCGGAGCTGACTGTTTTCATTGCCATGGATTTGGTAGTATGCAGATGACCGATTACCTCTTTCATAACAATGGCTTAGACGCCACTTTTACTGACTTAGGTCGCGGTGCTGTTACAGGCAGTGTTTATGACAACGGAAAATTCAAAACACCTACGCTGCGCAATGTTGAGCTTACAGGACCATACATGCACGATGGAAGATTTACCACGTTGGAGCAGGTGATAGAGCATTACAACAGCGGCGGAATTCCAAGTGCAACCATTGATCCGTTTATGAAATTTACGGTCGGAGGTTTGCAATTGAGTGCTCAATCGAAGTCTGATTTAATCGCATTTTTAAAGTGTTTAACCGACACTTCTTTTTTACAAAACCCTGCATTTTCTGATCCACATGAATGATAAACAAAAACGTTTTTTAGAGGAAGCGAGAAAGAATGTGAAGGCGAACAAAAAACTGTTCAATCGTTTAGCAAAAAAGAAAAAGCTCGATGATGTTTTTCATTCCATGCATGAAGAGATTTTTGCGAAGACGGATTGTCTTACTTGTGGGAATTGTTGTCGGACCACGAGTCCCATTTTCCGCGATGTAGATATTGAGCGTATAGCCAAGCATGTGGGCATGCGCGTTGCAGAATTTACAGATAAGTATTTGCATTTAGACGAGGACCGCGATTGGGTTTTGAATTCGAGTCCGTGTACCTTTTTAAATCTCGAAGACAACAAGTGCAGCATTTATGAATTTCGTCCGAAAGCATGTCGGGAGTATCCGCACACTGATCGAAAAAACATGAGCCAAATCATGAATTTAACTTTTCGTAACACCCTTGTTTGTCCTGCTGTAGCTGAGATGGTCGAGCGACTTAAACTAACAGAAGGTTAGTCGGCAATTCCCATAGTCTTCAAGTGACGCGTGTGTGAACGCACGGCAGCGAAAACAGTTCCGTATTCATTGTATTGAACTCCGAATTTCTCACAAGTCTCGCGAACAATTTTGTTCAACGCAGGATAGTGAACGTGTGAAATACGTGGGAACAAATGGTGCTCTACTTGGTAATTCAATCCACCGGTGAATAACGTTACAAGTGGATTTCTTGTCGCGAAATTACTGGTTGTGTTGATTTGGTGAATGGCCCATTCTTCTTCAATTACGCCGTTGTTATCTTCAGGATTATTGAATGAAGTTGTTTCTACTACGTGTGCCAATTGGAAAACCACTGCGATAACAATTCCAGTTACAGTTGATACCAATAAGTAACCAAGAATCGCTGGAACCACACCTTGAAAAATCATTGGAAGTACAACGAATGTTGCAACATAACTGAGTTTCGTTGCCCAGAAAGTGAAGTGATTGATGAAGGTGAATTTGCGAAGTTTGGTAATACCCACTTGCTGCGTTCTGTATTTCTTCACATCATCAATCCAAACCCAAGAGATATAGGTTAGACAATATAAAATGTATCCGTAAATATGTTGAAAGCGATGAATCTTGTATCTCGGCTGATTCTCATTCGTGCGCATCATTGGCTGAATGTTAATATCATCGTCGTGACCTTCAATATTCGTGAACGAATGGTGAATGACATTGTGTTTGGTTTTCCAAAGACTTACATCTCCACCCACCATGTTCAGGGTATGCGCCATGATTTCATTCAACCATTTTTTATCTGAAAAGCTACCGTGAGCTCCGTCGTGCATCAGGTTGAATCCAATTCCTGCGAGAGTTAATCCAAGAAGAACACATGCGCCAATGCTCATTCCAACTGAAAGGT
>JBILTL010000082.1:0-9217 GCA_044371535.1 Flavobacteriales bacterium
TCGGTTGGTTTTCCATACACCAAACAAGGCTTATTCAAAGGCAAACTGCTCTTCAGCCAACGCGCTCCCTTGAACCACACCAACTCCATCGTACCTGTCTCGTCTTGAAACACTCCGACCAAGCGCTTGGCGCGCGCCTCGCCCATTTCCGTTAAACGCACAATTGTTCCTTGCAACTGAACGGCAACCGCATCTGACTTCACGTCGCGCACCTTCTGCACTTGACTCTTGTCCACATACCGAAACGGATAATGCATGAGCAAATCTTCCCACGTGCGAATACCCAATTCCATGCGAAATTGATCGGCGCGCGCAGGACCTACACCCTTTAAAAATGAAATATCGTTTTCTAGTTTAGACATTCCTCACGAAAATATAATAACTTGTGCGAGCATTCAACCTTTGTGGACATTTAACCATGAATCAGCGGCAATACAACAGACTCTTTTACGTGCTTGCATCCATGGTACTCGTGGAAAAAATGCTTGTGTTTTTCCTCTTTTCCATTCAATACACAGACAGCGATCAAACACTTTTGTGGCAAGTTGCAACCGATCTTTCGAACGGTGTTTTTAACGGACCGTGCTTTTACGGACAAAGCTACGGACCTAACATAGAACCCTTATTAGCAGTGGCTTTTATGAAAATAGGTTCTCCTGTTTACGCAGCGCTTCCACTTGCAACGCTGATACTTTCAACCACTCCATTTTTTCTTTTAGCATTCTATTTCAAGCATAAGCTTTCCGCACAATCCGCCCTCATTCCACTTATCGTTTGCCTATTGCTTCCCCTGGAATACAGTCTACTCACCGCCATTCCTCGAGGATTCGTTGGCGGAATCTTTTTTGTAAGTCTCGGATTATTCTGTTGGAAATATTTCCGAACAAACCTCGCATTGGTGTTCGCTGGAATTTTTATTGGATTGGGTTTATACGGGAATTTAAACAGCGCTTTGCTACTTCCGCTTATTATTCCAAGCATTCATTGGAACAAGAAATTCATTTTGCGTGCAGTACTTTTCTTCGGAGTTGGATTTGCTCTCGGACTTCTACCCTTCTATTTCAATTTTCAATATTACCAAGCACATCCGGAATTGCTCATTCACGTGGCACCCAGCGTGAAACTCAGCTGGGCCAGTTTCCTTGAAACAATATACCGATTCAACAATTATTTCGATCAGGTTTCACCACTGTTTTGGCGCTTCGGATTTATTAGTGTCCTCTTACTTCCAACTGCAATAATTTTATTGTGGAAGAAAAACAAACGTCTTGAAGCTTGGACAATTCTCTTCGTGTTATTGGCCATTCTCGGATCGCTCTTCATGGAAAAAACAAAGGAAAGCGGCTATTCACTTTTCTTTTCAGGTGGAAGATTTTTCCTCGCTCTTCCGTTCGTGTTCATCTTCCTTTCATTGTATTTCTATGCCTTTCTTTCCACGAAAAACAAATTGAAATTCAATCGCATTTCATTATTACTCGTTTGCATTTCATTCGGAATAAAAGTACTTTTCTTCTCACCTCTTCTCGAGAACGCCATTGACAAAGGGAAAGCATGGTATGTGCATGTGGTGCGCATAGACGAATTGAAAAAGCAATGTCATGAAATGAATGAATTTGGAAATCATCCTGACCTGCTTGTTGCGGTAACCGGAGACACGCCTGAACAGCCCGTAACCTACGGATGTCAGTGCCTTCAGGCCGACTTCCCTTCCACCTACATTCCGCATTACGAAAGAAGGAGATGGCTCATTGCAGAATACAACAAAACAGTTTTTCCAACCATTCTATTGCATGGAAAGGACACCACACGCTGGGACAGAAGCAAGTTTCACCACTTGAACATTTTGAAGCACGACAAAGAAAAGGGTTGGATGCTCGTTCAGAATTCTGAACCAACTGACGTTTTTCTTTTTGAAAGTGGGATATTAACTCCGAATAAATAAATTCATGAAAATCGTTCTTCAACGCGTGTCGAGCGCCTCTGTAAAAGTAGATTCCGAAATTGTTGGAAGTATTGAAACCGGGCTCTTGTTGCTCATTGGTTTTTCTTCCACAGATACAGAGGAAAGTATTCTTCCAACGATTGAAAAAATTGTAAAGTTGCGCATCTTCTCCGATGAAGAAGGAAAGATGAACAAAAGTGTTTTAGATGTAAATGGAAGTGCATTGCTCGTAAGTCAATTCACGTTGTATGCAGATACAAAAAAGGGAAACCGTCCGAGCTTTATTGAAGCCGCTCGTCCGGAACAAGCGATTCCGTTGTATGAATTTTTCATTGCTGAAATGAAAAAGCGAATCTCAAAAGTTGAAACGGGAATCTTCGGGGCAGATATGAAAGTTGAATTGGTAAACGACGGACCGGTAACAATTGTCTTCGACTAGTTCAAATGCTGAACAGACTCACCCTTTTTCATCTTGTTGTACTGAAGCGCCAATAGCACCATCACATCTGAAAAAGTCTTCATCGCATCTTTCGTTTCCTCAGAGATTTCTTGCTTACGAAGACGAAGAATCATAAGTCCGTATAAAGCCGTTAAGTAGGCCTCTACTTCACTCAAAGCTTTTCCGTTTGCTCTTTCACGATAAGCATCAAGACTTTCCTTTGCTCGTTCGTTTGCTGCAATGTACTCATCGTCGCGAAGAAGGGTATTCAATGTCGTATGAAGCAAATTCAATTCGGAAATCACTTCTTGAACTTCTTCCACATTGCCTTTTTCTTCAGCGCCGCTGCGCTTCATGCTTTTGGCTAATCCTTGGAACCACGTTTTTTCTTCCTGAATTTTTTCTTCGGTTGGAAGGAACGAACGCAAGAATCCGTCGAGCGATTCAACATCCATGTTCACAGCACGAAGCAGATCCTGCATCTGCCACATGAAGATAACATATTCAGCTATGTTCTCGGCGTATTTACGTTCAGCAATAGTCATTACTTTCCTTGTTTTTCAGTTTCGTATTCTGCGTTCAATCCCTTCACAATCTCACTTGTCAAATCGTAAATTGGATTAGCGAAAAGAATAAGTGGCGCTGTGCTTTGGTAAGAAAAAATATAATCCCAACCGTTAGCCTTCGCATAATTCGAAGTAAACACTTCCAACTTTTTTCTAAGATCTTCTTGCATTGCAGACTCGTTCTGCATCAGAAGTTGCTCTTCTTGTTGCTGAATTTGTGCTAACTCATTCTGCAATTGGCTCAATCTGTTTTGCACGGTTGCTTGCTCGTCGGCTGGTAGATTTCCTTTCTGTGCATACATCACCAACTCGTCTACTTCCTTCTGGCGTTTTGCGGCTTCAGCCTTCACTTTTGCTTCGGCTGCGTTTGCACTCTTTTCAAGTTCTGCCGATTTCTCGGTAATGAATAAATACTGCGCGTTCAACGAATCTAAATTCACGTATGCAACCTTCATCTGACCTGGGCTAATGGTATCTACTACTTTTGACTTTTCAGCCAGCTCCAATGCCGTATTCAACTTGCTCCACATAACCAACAAGGCTACGAATGTTGCTGCAAAAAGTATTACCAGAATTAAGTTAAACGCGAATGGTTTTTTCACGGGTTTGTTTTCTGAAAATTGATGCTCCATGCTTTATGTAAATTTTGAAATTGATTTTCAATCTCGGTTAGAAATTCTTCGTTCAATAGCGCTCTAACTGCCTCAATGGTTTTCACCGCTTCCTGATCAATCTTAATCGCTTGCTTATAAGAGGCCGCTTCAAATTCAACAATCCATTTGCCGTTCCATGAATGGACAACAATGCGAATGCGCGGATGTGGAATGGTTTCAATGGCTCTCATAGTCTTGCGAATTTAATTGTTTTCTTGAACTTTTTTCGCCAAGTTTTTCAAACGAAGCATAATGAAGAAAGCCATGAGGGTGAAGCACATAGCTACGTACCCAACAATGTGATAGTTCTCTAAAGGCGCGTTGGCATTGGCTTGCGTAATAATGCTTCCGGCTAAGGCCGCACTTATTCCCGAAGCGGTGCTCTGTGCGGCAGAATTCAAACTCATGAAACCTGCGCGGTGCTTGGGATTCACGACACCGCTTACAATGGTGTTCGCTGGAATCATTCTTCCCGTCACCATAACGAAGAAAAATCCGGCTATCGTTAAGACAATCCACAAATCGGTTTCAGGCAGATTCGTGTTAATGAAAATGGGAATGAGCGAAAGCAAGGCGAAGAATCCGAATACCTTAAATCTTCCAATTTTATCTACTGCTCTTCCAATTAAAATACTGCTGATTACCGTGCAGAATCCACCCACCAAATAAATGTACTTCACTTCGTGTTGCTCCAATTTCACGTTGGAAATCATGTATGGAGTTAAGAACGAAATAATGGTGAACTGTCCCAATACCAGCAATACCGTAAACAGCAAAGCATTTCGCTGCGCAACATTCGAGAATGAAGCCTTGAAGGTTTCCATGGGTTGAAACTTGTGCGTTCTGCGTTCCAGGTGATCGCGCAACTGCGGAAGTGTCTTCCAAGCCATGAACCAAAATGGAAGGCTCAATGCACTCACCATGTAAAAAGGCACGTGCCAATTTCCATCAAAAAAATCGACCATAGTCAGGGCCATGGGAACACCTAAAATAGAAGCCAATGAAAACGCGAGCGTCACTGCAGCAACGGCCTTCCCTCTTCTCTCCATTGGAAACACATCGGCTACAATGGACATGACCAACCCGCCTAAAAGTCCTCCCGTAATTCCGGTTAAAATTCTTGTACCCACGAACAAGTAGTAATTCAATTCATTGTTATCAGTCGTTGGAACCAACGCGCTGCTTACTGTTCCCAACATGAATCCCAAGTATGCAAAGAGCAATGCTTTCTTTCTCGGAAGGTTATCGAGATAAAACACGCCCAAGAAAGAAGTCACTCCAGCAGCCAATCCGTATGAGCTCACCAACCAACCGAAACCCGCTGGACCAATGCCCAAGTCGCGCTTCAAGATGTCGCCCATGGGCATCATAATCATGAAGTCTACGATGTTGGTGAACTGAATGGCTGCTAACGCAACTAAGATCCAGCGTTCTTTACTTGTTGAATTAGCCATTGTTTTGGGAATTCCATTCCCTCTGTTTAGTATCTAAAACGCTTTGCCATTCTTGTTTGAATGGAAAACGTTGTGGCTCACTTCCTGGATGAACTTTGGTGAAGAATAATTTCAATAAAGCATTGCGAAGTCTTCCAGGGTGACGAAGTGCTATGCGCATCTCAACAGGCACTGCACCGAAGGTAGACTTGATTTCTCCAGCCGTTCTTCCAAATGCAATCTCTTCACATTGCTCGTCAATGGCCCATTTCACAAATGAAAGAAGCATGTTTGAATAAAGACCATACAATGCATTCGCTTCGTAATCTACTCCAATCAAGAACGCTTCAAGTTCTTTGTTATTGATGAGTGCAATCTGATATCCGACAATTTCATTCGCGACATAGTACGCTTGAATGAGCATCTTCTCTTGAAGTGCTTTCTTCAATTCAACCAAGAATTCGGTTGTTAAAGGTTCCATGGCGAATTCTGCGCGGTCATAGACGTTTCTGTACAACGCCTGAACCAAGGTCGCATTGGCTTCCAAGTCTTCGGCGCGCCAGCTGCGAGTTTCAACACCTTCGCATTTTTTCAATGCGGCTTTCGCCTTGGTTCTGAACTTCGTGTTCAACGCATTTAGATAATCGTCGAAAGTCTTCCAATTCCCATCCAAAGGCATCTTCAAATGATGATCCACCGCGAACGTATGAAATCCGCATTCCTTCAATTCGTTCAACGCGTTATAATCTTTCGGATAAAAGTCTTTTACAACAACCGCTTGCGTATCGCGCTTGTCCTTCCGCAAATAATGAATAACGTCTGTAAGGGCATAGCACAAAGCCGTTGTGGCTTCTTCCACCTGAATTTCTTTTTGAAAAATATATCCGTGCGGACCGGTGCAAAACGGACTTCCACAAACCACTAATGGGTATTGACGCGACTGTCTTCCGAAGACCCGTGCAACAAACCCCGCTCCGCCTTCCACATCTACGTGCGACTTCAATTCTCCTGAAACGAAATAGGTGTATTGCAAAACTGCAATACCAATGGGCATTTCATCCTTGAAAAACAAAATGTAAAACAGGTTTCCTTCCCAACATTTCGAAAGAGCCGATAAATAATCTGAAGAGAGAAAAACGTTCTGTTCGTGATTCAGGGAATCCCATGTTTCTGTTGGGACATCGGTGAACTTATCGGTCACGGTGTAGCTAAGCTCAGAAGAGCCCAGTGACCATCGCACCTTCTTTCGTTCACCAAACACACAACAGTTTACCATAATTCGCTAGAGACTTGCAAAGGTAAAGACACTTCAAGCTTAACTTTGTTTAATTCCTCACGAATGTTAAACCCCAAAAAGATACTTTTATTCGATAGCGATTGCCTCTTCTGCAACCGTTGGGTGCAACGCATTCACAGCCATGCGCTTCACTCCGATTTGTATTTTTCTGGGTTAAAGGGAAACGAAGCCGAAAACCATCTTTCTGAAAAAGAACGTGCTTCACTTTCTGGAATTATTTTGGTTGTAAATGGAAAGAAATACCACAAGGGACTTGCGCTTCGACAATTGTTTTACGAAGTGAAGGCACCTCTCTCGATTTTGTTAATACTGACTTTCGTTTGTCCGCTTTTTTTATTGAATGCGATTTATAATTTTATTGCGCGGAACCGACACCGCATAAACGTAAAAAACGCTTGTGAATTTGACCCTACCTTGCAATCGAAAATACTTCCATAACCATGATTGAAAACCTTCCCTTTTCGCTAATTGTAGTGACTTGCATTCTCACCGTGCTCGCGGGCATGATGATGACTTACGCGTTTGTTCGCGGACATCACCGAGCGCAGCAGCGAGCACATCTATTCGCTTTAGCCCTGTTGGGTTGGTCTATTTTTCAAGCAACGCTTGCATTAAATCGCTGGTACATGGATAAGAAAACGGGAACGGGACATTTATTGTTTCCTATTGTTTTTTCTTCCGTGTTAATTCTGTTGTTGGCCTTCACCCCGCGCGGAGCAAGGTTTCTACGAGCACTTCGTCCTTCTTGGTTGTATAGCTTACAATACTTGCGAATTCCAATCGCTTCTATGTTTTACATTCTTGCTACGTGGAAACAAACTCCGTGGGAAATGACTTTTTACGGTATGAATTTCGATATTGCCTTCGGTGTTCTCGCATTGATTTGCATGCCAATTTTCCCCAAGAAAAAAAGCAAGTATAAACTTGCTTTTTCAATCTTCAATGTTGTTGGAATTGCCTCTATTGTTTGGCAGTATATTCTTGTGTTAGGAAGCGTTCCAAGCGATTCGCAATGGCTTGGACTTACTCAGCCGAATTACGCTGCGACTCACTTTCCCTACGGATGGTTCGTCACGGTGATCTTTCCACTTATTCTAGCCTCCAATGTTGCGCTGTTGGTTCAGAACCTCACGCATCACGAGAAGCCTGTTCTTTAACTAAGTTTTCTCTCTTCTTTGTAAACTATAAATCCAGCAAGGCCAAGCAATGCGAAGAGCAATGCGGATCCCGCGTAAGAGATCGTAGTTCCTTTCTCCCAAACCTTCGGCTCGAAAGACCATTCAACTGTGTGTGTTCCTGAAGGAACCATTGCTCCGCGAAGAACATAGTTCACACGTGCAGCTTCTACCTCGTTTCCATCGATTCTGCAAATCCATCCTTCTGGATAGTAGATTTCACTGAACACAACAGGTTGCGCTTCACCTGAAGTGTTATTCACTTCGTAACGCAATACTTTCGTTTCATAAGCCAACATGCGAACAGAGGCTGTGCTGTCTACTGCAGTCTGCGGAGCATGGAATTGTGTGGCGTAAGCAGATTGCGTAGTTGCCTCAACTTTGGCGTCTATTTCACCCAACGCTACAATTTCTTCATCGCTGTTGTTGGTTGTTTTTACTTTAGAAACAAACCATGCATTGCCCATGGCGAATTTATTCGGAATGGCAGGTTGCTCTGGATTACCTATGTAATATCTAGTGTTCAGCATGTTTAACACGGAAAGACTTCCTCCTAAAGAATCGTATGTGCCCGCTTGCAAATAAGCCAATGCACTGTCTAACTCTTCAGCCAAATGGAAATCAATTACTTCTTGAATGCGCTTCAATTTCGCACCGTGATAACCACCAATACTCTTGTGGAAGAATGAAGTCTCGGCATCGTTGAACGGATTGCCTAGACGAGCCACACGGAAATCAGAGTTTAATTGAAGCGCACCGAAGTTGGCAACTTCTTTCAAGGCTCCTTTTGTTTTCACGTGATCGTAAATACCCGAGTTCGTTAAAGCTTGTTCCAAAGCATTCGACTTGTTGTCGAAATCTGCAACTGCAGGTTTTTCCAAGTCGAGAATCGAGAAGTCTGCAGCGCTTGGCTTAACAGGAATCTCTTTTTCTTCAAGTGTTACAAATTTCTTGTAGGCGCCTTTCTCCTTTTCTAAATTCAAGTAACGTCTTGAAACGCTGAATCCGTCGAACAAAACGATTACTCCTACAATTGGAAGAATAGCCATTTTCAAGTTCTTGTTGTTCACGTATACAAGCGCTAGAACTCCACCCGAAATCAACAACACCAAGAACAAAGAGCGTTTCGCATCGGCTTTGAAAATTTCAGCACGAACATCGCTCAAAGCACTGCTGTAATCGTCGATCATAGCCACTTGTTCTTTCGGAGCACTCTTCGACATTTGATCGAATTGCTCCTGTTCTTGTGAGCTAATCATAGTTCCAGTTGAGCTTGGACTTACGTATAAATACATGATCACAATTGCAAAAACAGCAACTGCTCCTGTAAGAATTTTCTTTCCATTCTTTCCCCAAGCCACTTCTCCTTCAACTAATTTCTTCAAGAACATCATTCCCATAGCAGCTGCCATAACTTGAACAAGCACCAAGATCATTTTCGAATCGCGGAACTTGTTGTACATCGGAATTTTTTCAATGAACATTGAATTCAATCCGGTCATTTCCTTCAGACATAATCCAAGTGCAAGGAGTGTAACAATCAAGAATGGCCATTTAATCCCGTCTTTCAATCCAACAAAAGCAAGTATGAACAAAGTCATAATAGCAGCACCGAAATAGAACGCTCCACCGGTGAAACGCTGCGCTCCCCAATAGCTGTTGGTTCCTTTTAAATCATCTTTGAATTTGTTTACGTTCTTGTTTCCTTTCGC
>JBILTL010000192.1:0-2545 GCA_044371535.1 Flavobacteriales bacterium
GGCCCGTTTGAAGGAAGTAAGGCTCGGAAAGTTTTAATACCCGATGAGATAGCTTTGGAACAGTTCTTGAAAAACCTTCGTGATTAATAAAAAAACAAAATGAAAAATCTATTTCTAGCGTTCGCATTACTTGCAACGTTTTCTCTTCAAGCACAGACCTCTAAAGAAATCTTAGATAAACTTTCTAACAAAGCAAAATCGTGGGCAACCACTTCTTCTGACTTCAGCTCAGAACTCAGCAATCCGAAAACCGGAAAAGTAACCAAGCAAAACGGTACTGTGAAGGTGAAAGGAAAAAAATACCAACTTGCTCTTCCAGACTATTCAGTATTCTGCGACGGAGTGACCGTTTGGACGTACAACAAAAAATCAAACTCTTGTTCTATCGACAACCTAGCTGATGTGAAAGACGGTGGTTTCGACCCTTCTGAAATGTATACCATCTGGAACAAGGACTTCAAACATGAAATGAAAAATACCAACGCAACAGTTGACGGTGTTGCGTGTTATGAAATTGCACTTTACCCTTTAAACCCGAAGTCAAAATCATTTCACACTGTTACATTGTTCGTAGACAAATCGAAAATGGAATTAACCAAGGTGAACGTTAAGACTCGCGAGAACGCTGACGTAACATATAAAATCAAAAACTTCAAAGCGAACCCAGGACTTAACGACGGAGACTTTAAATTCAATCAGTCTGGTTTCCCTGGGGTTAAGATGGTGGATAACCGCTTATAAGCGATTGATGACCGCTGCGCGGATGACGCTACGCGGTAGTGGATTTCAGAATGTTTAATGTTTTTTCTTCTGGAGAATTGGGTTCGACTTGAAAGTCGTATTCCCAAGAAGCGAATTTTGGAAGACTCATGAGAATACTTTCTGTTCTTCCTCCGGTTTGTAGACCGAAGAGCGTTCCTTTATCGCACACCAGATTAAATTCAACATAACGCCCTCTGCGTAGCAATTGCCATTGCTTCTCCTGTTCGGTAAACTCTAGACCCATATTCGCTTCAACAATCGGTAAGTAAGCCTTGTTGAAGGTATGTCCCACGGCATTGTTAAAAGCCCACAACTCTTCCATTGATTTCAATTCGGAAGGCTTCTGATAATCGTAAAAAATTCCACCCACCCCGCGAGTTTCTTTTCTGTGTGGAATGAAGAAATACTTATCCGCCCACAACTTAAATTCCTCGTGATTCATACTGTGCATATCGCAAACATTTTTCATTTCAGAATGAAAAAAATCGCGTTGTGATTCGTTAACGTATATCGGAGTTAAATCTATTCCTCCGCCAATCCATTGGTCTCCGGCATCGCTTTCGAAATAGCGAACGTTCATGTGAACAATAGGAATATGTGGCGAAAACGGATGAATAACCAAAGACACTCCGGTTGCAAAAAAAGTTTTCGCTTCAGGGTGCATGCGATCTTTCATCATTGGGGGAATTGGCCCAGTAACAGCAGAAAAATTCACTCCACCTTTTTCAATGAGTGAACCACTCATCACGCGGGTTCTTCCGCCACCACCGCCTGAATGCTTCCAAATATCTTCGCGAAAATCAGAGCCGTCAAAGGTCTCCAACGCCGCACAAATACTGTCTTGAATTTCTAATAGATCACTTACTACTTTCTTCTGAAACGATGTAAGCTTTATTTCGATTTGTTCTTCAATCCCCATCTTCCGTTCATTTTTTGAACCACATTCACATATGCGTTTTCATATCCCGATTCTGGACCGGTCTTAAAGAAACTGAAGCCCATGAAAATTAATCCAGGGCACTCAATGTCATTTAAATGATTATTAATATCAGTCCCGTACATTTTCAAACCAGTTCCGTAAAAAAGCAAAACATCGTGCATGATTGCAGAATATTCATTTGGCTCTGCCTTAAAATTCTTTCTGTACTGGGCAATCCACTTCAAATGATCCACATTGTAATAATCCAACATGACAGTTTTAGTGCCTGTAACCTTCGTTGAACCTTTCGAATCTGATTTTAATTTGTCGTCAGTCGCGTAGTTGTCGCCTCCAATAATATTTACATCCAATCCAGTTAAAACTGAAGCAACCGAAGCACTTATCTTCTTATCCGAATTCATATCGAGAACAACCACTTTCGACTTCTGGCTTTTCACAAATGCATTCAACTCTACTCCTCCATCGGTAATGTCGAACATGAGGAGCGAATCCTTACCGGCGTCTAAAAATCCCGACATCGCTGCTGCCTTTGAAAAGTCATCTTTACCCTTTGTATAAGTTCCGACAATCACCGCTTCTGGGAATTCTTTCCGTGCATATCCCGCTAAGTAATACCATTGCGAATTGGTTCCGGGATAAGCCTTACTCATGTGTTCAGACAACAGCAAAACTTTATTGGAAATCTTAATGGGAACTACAAGATGTGAATTTCTTCCGCTCACCCACTTCGCAACCTCAATCAAGGGGTCCGCGAACAAGGGGCCTACGACTAAATCAAAATTACCGGCTTCTAATCTCTCCACAGCTTTTGCGCCGCTTGCAACGCTATTCGAAACATCAAAA